>CAZFNY010000057.1:0-5159 GCA_964520275.1 Candidatus Woesearchaeota archaeon
AGGACATCACAAAATAGAATTATTCTAAAAAGTCATTTTATCAAGCACCGCTTCCCTGTGCAATTAAATAAAATGCTTCTATGAATAAATCTTCTGCACCCTGTTTATTTGCAGGAGAAATTTCTACAGAATTCATCAAGCTGTTCATTGCCACTTGCATTTTAGCCCAATTTACAAAAAGGGTTAATGTTTTTCCTGGATTAAATCCGCTTTCCCATGGAGGTCCGAATTTGTATTGCTTTGCGGTTTTTTCGTTGGACAGAGACAATACTCTGGAAATTTTTTCAAATGAAGCAGTTATTTTTACATCAAAGCCAGTTGGAGTTTTTAAAAAGGGCATAGGTTGAATCTTAAATTCTTCAGGACTTACTTCTAGATAAACATTGTAAATATCCTCTTTATTCTCATCCACAACACTGAACTGGACATTAATGACTCCGTCTTTAATCCCCTGCTCCTCGATAAAAGCCTTTATTTTTTGTTTGAAGACATCATTCCTATCAAATTTCAACTTTTCCTCGTCTGTAAGGCCATTGTTGGATTTTCTCTCCTCTTGCATCAGAGAAGATCCTGGAAATTGGTAGGAATTCATGGCATTTTTATAAGCGCCTTTTATGAAATCTTCTGGAACTAAAATAGAGACTTCCATGTAAGGACTGATTAATTTGACTTCAGGATTATTATCAATCTTGGCATTTTTCACTTCTTCATTGTATTTTAGCACGAAATTTTCTTGTTCATAATCTAAATTTATTATATCATAGCTTGTAAGCTCATTTATATTTAATATGTTCATCATCTTGCCTATCTGGACTTGATTGTCAACTATGTTTGAATATATCCCTCTGATGCTCTGCTCTTTAGACTGCCATCTGTCAGCATTATTAGCAAGATTCTTTTCAACAAACCATTGCAAGAATTCATTGTTAAAGCTTTTTACTATCTCTGCTCTTTCTTTCAAGAGGTTTTCCAGCCCCCAATTAGCCCAGATTTTTCCAGCTGTTTCGTATTGTTTTTTTAATTCTATTATGGCCCCGAATTTGTCTCCTGCTCCGCTGAAACTTAAAGAAGGAACAGTATTTTTCCCGCTTTTCTCACATTTTCCTACTAACACAAATTCATTTGTCACTTCAGAGGACAATTCCCTGTTTCCTTTAAATTTGCCGCTAGACAAATCTTTTTCAGTCAATGCTGGCTTCTGGATATGTTCTTCCTGTCTTACAATTCCTGTAAGAATAGACCTCTCTTGCTCTCCATTATACACTCTTTTAGGGACAGTGGATAGATTAGCTGGTTCTGTTTCATTTCCTGCTGGTTCTGGAACCACTCCTGTTGGCCACAATCCTGTTATAGGCCCTCCTGTTATTTCCACAATTTTTCCAGTAACTATGGAAGACTGGACTTTGGTTATTGAAGATTTTTCTGCTGGTTTTGTGTTAAGAATTGTTTGCTCGCACCTTCCAAGATTGCACACAAACCCTGCTGCGCATTCTGATATAGATGTGCAGGTTCCTGGTCTGATAGGTTCTATTGTCACTTCAGAAGGGGCTGTTAAGGAAGAGACGCATTCTGCCCCTGTTTTTTTCCACACTCCATTAAAGCAGATTTCAGTGATTATTTTTTCCCCAGAAGTGCAAACTTGTATTTTTTTATTTCCATCAACGCATTTTGATGCAGAGCATGGAGAGAGTGTTGTTATCTTACAAGCCCCTAGGACGCATTCTGACTTCCCGCATAAAGGCTGGTCGCAGTCCTCTGTTGTTTTGCAGGAATCATCTTGTTTGACGCATATTGGCTCTAATTCACATCCATTTACATCTTCTCCTTTGAAAATTAATTTTCCCAAACACTCTGCTGGTTCATAGAGTGGACAGGTTGTGCAATCTTGCTTGCAGGATTCTGCTTCTCCTTCCTCGCAGATTTTGTTCCTACAAACACTTCTTTTTTCTGCTGGTTTGTCTTCTTGTGGTTTTTCCTGGCAGGTTCTAGAAATGCAGTAAAGTTCCACAGTTCTATTTGTTATTGTTCCGTTTTCATTTATAACAGCCTCTTTTGTCCCGCATATCTGGCCAGAACATAGTTCATCCTGGCAGTCTGTTTTATTGTCCTGATTGTCATCAATATTGTTGTTGCATATCTCTTTTCCACTTTCATTATATTCTCTGACTAAAACCATCTCATATACCACGCTTTCTTTGTGTGCTGTGCTGATTAAAGAATATCCTTCGAATAACCCATTGAAAAAATGTGTTCTGTCTGCGATTGCCAATTCTGCTGTTTCCTGAAGTATTTGTTTATTCCAATAATCATTCAGGGCTTCTATTTGCTGGCTATAAGTGTAGGCCTCTCCATATCTTTCTGCTTCAAGTGCCTTGCTGAATAAACCATTCAATCTTATCATCTCTTCTTTTACTCCATTGACTCCGAGTTCATCAAAGCTTGGAGTAGCCTCAATAAGAGTGTATTGGACCTCTTGACCATCCTTTTCAAAGATGATATCCAACCCAATTTTTTCCTTCTCACATTTTTCACAGATAGAGATGGTTGTAGTCACCTTGTAATTTTTCTTGTTTTGCATTAAATAAACCTTTAATATCTTATCTTCTTTTGTTTTTTTGTTCTCTTCTCCAAAAATTCCTGAAAGAATCTGCTCACATTCTTCATTTGTCTGCTCAAAATAAGCTTCTGATACTTTTTCCAGATTAGCAGAAGCTTCTGCTAATTCATTTGCTGTATTAAGGTTTGTAGAGTCTAAGGAAAATGTCTGGCTAAGCTTTTTTATTTTTGCTATCTCTGCTTTTATGTCAAAAGAAGCGCTTATTCTTTTAAAAAAAACAATGAGGCCTGCTTTGTAGATAATCTTTCCATTGTCAAGGGAAACAGGAATTACACTTATCTTCTGCTGTATTTTTTCTCCATCAAAAATCTGTCTCTCTGTCCATATAGATACTGGTTTGGAAATCTGTATTTCATTTGCTCCATCTTCTGACAAGACCCAGGAAGTTTGGTCTGGCTCTCCTAAAAGAAGCCTTAAATCTTCTTTTGTGAATTCACTTTCATCCATCGACCTTAAAATAAAGTTTAAATCTTCCTCTACTGCATTTGAATAAACCTTGAACTGGGCATAATTATTGTTTCCTTCTTCATAGCTCTTTGCATAATAAGTTGCCCTGTTCAACTGGCCTTGGAAATCTTTTATATCAAAAGCAGAGGCAGGATATAAGGAAAATACCAGTACTGCAAAAAATAAAAGCCAAACACCTTTTTTCATTTGAATTAATCTCTTTTTATATTTTATATTAGAGAAATATCATTAATAAAGTTTATTATTACTTAGATTTTTAGCAGTTTGATTACATTCAGGATAGACAAGAGATAAATCACCACAGCTATCAAAAGAGCTATCATCAAAACAAAATAAGTGTTCTCGACAAAAGAGCCGAAATAAAGGCCGATCAAGAAAGATGCAAATGCTATTATCAGCTTGGATGCTATAAGAGTTGCAAGTTTAATATGGTGTTTCGCTCCTCTTTTGTGCTTCTTTCCTTTTTTCGCCATGATCAATATAATGAATGAGGATTAATAAAAGTTTTGGAATTAGTGCTCTGTCCGGAAAGGACTTTTTAACAAATAATTTGATTCTTTTAGAGCTTAAAAAGACAAATCAACCTTCAAAATATGCTAACTCCGGACAAAGCAGGAAAATGGAAAAGTTTATAAACAAGTTAATTCTTAATGTTATATCTAAAAAGTTAACTAAAAAAATTAATTAAAATGGAGATTCAAGTTAAAGCCAAGAAGATTGGGGGTTCTATAGGAATAATAATTCCAATAGATGTTATTTTGAGAGAGAGAATATCTCCTGATGATGTATTAAAGTTAAGATTGGAAAAAACTGATGAACTGAATTTTTTATGGGCTGTGAATAAAGATATCAAGAAATCCGCAAAAAAGATAATGGAAGAAATTGATGAGGGCGAAAATGAGTGAAAGGTTTTTCTTTGATACTTATGCTCTTATAGAGATAAATAAAGGAAACCCAAGATATAAGAGCTATACTTCTGGAATTAAGGTTATTTTGAATAAGTTGAATATTATGGAGTATATTCTTTTTTTAATGAGAGAAGAGCGAGAAAAACAGATTGAAGAGGCATTTAGGAAATTGTCCAGGTTTAATGTTGATTATAGTGATGAAGACCTTGTTGCTGCGGCTAAAATGAAATTCAAGTTTGCAAGGGAAAAATTATCATTTGTGGATTGCATTGGTTATTCTATTGCGAGAAGGCATAATGCCAGATTCTTGACAGGAGATGAAAAATTCAAGAACAAAGATAATGTTGAGTTTGTCAAAGGGTGATTTTTTTGAAAATAAGAAAACGCCCAGGGTAGGACTCGAACCTACGACCTATCGGTTTCTGTTATAAACTTTTAACAGCCGATCGCTCTAACCAACTGAGCTACCCGGGCATGCAAACAGAAAAAGTGATTTGTATTTAAAGGTTTTTGTGTTTGACCTCTTTTAGCCCAAGGTCAAAAACAGGCTGGATCTGGTGCTTCTCGAGATAAGCATAGACATTTGCTTGTTTTGAGCCCTGTATAAGGGAGATAATGGCATACTGGGCGTTCTTGATGTATTCTGCTTCTCCAATTATGCCTACTTCATTGTCTTTTAATTCAAAGAAGCATTTTGTCAGTCCTGAAAGAGTTTTTAGAGTCTTTCCTTCTTTTCCGATTATTCTCGCCCTAATTCGGGCAAAATCTTTTTTATGGCTATAAGATTTAATGTTTATTATTTCGAAAAGGTAGAGTTCATCAATTAGGCTTATTGCGACAGAATAAGGAAATCCAAAATCAAGGGCTTCTATCACTTTTTCTGCAACATATTCATCCTCTGGTGCACCTTTTATATAAACTTCTGTTCCTCTGTTAACAATCTGGAGGCCCAGGGCTTCTTCAAGTTTTTTTCTGTTTTTTATTACTCTTGCAATCTTGTCACAGATTAGTTTTATCATTTTATTGTTAATATATCAGATATTATAAGTGTTTTGTTATAATAATACTTTTATATGGTTTGTTTTTATTAAATTAATGCTAGCATATGTTCCATTTAATTGAAAAGAAATCCCCACAGCTTGCTGTGGCTGGGTAAAAGCTATATA
>CAZFNY010000058.1:0-5096 GCA_964520275.1 Candidatus Woesearchaeota archaeon
AGGCCAGATCCCTCCATTAAGATAATGATGGGGTGTTGCCTTAGCATCATAATAATAATCTTTCCAATACTTGCTCTTTTGAGTTATAGGAGGGTCTATTGATTTGACAGGATACGGATAATTTATGTATTTGTCCTCTATATGTTTCAGGATTTTCTTGGCCATTTTTTTGTCACAAAGATCAAACAAGATTGCTATTAAATTCCCAAAAGAATCAAACCACTCTCCAATCTCCTTATACTTATTGTGATTTTTCCATCTATAAGCCCAATAAAACTTTCCGTTCCACAGATTGTTTTCTGGATTTTTATTGACCTGAAACCTCAGTTTTTTAGAATTCTTCTTGTCATTAATTAGATTTAAAACCTTATAGTAAAGAGCCTGTGTGCTTATAACAGCCCCGTATTTTTCTGGAAAAGCATCTTCCCAGTCTGTTGTTGATAGTTGTTCTAAAGTTACATCTTCCCCAACATCTCTGTAAGCAAGCCATTTGTCAGCCTTTTTTATAGAATCTCTATGTTGATTGAACAAATGCAAAAACCTAGTTCTTTCTCTGTAAACATACTCTCCAATCACAAACCACAAACTAGAATCAATAGACTTAAAATCAACTTGCGGTTTTTTCTTATTCAGATTAAGTATAGCATTAGGTATCTGCCCCATTTTGCTCTGGTATTTTTCCAAAGTAATCAGGCTTTTCTTAAATTGTTCTTTAAAAACCGGGTTAGAATCAGTGCTGGCGCCTATCAAGGTTATCATGCTGTCTCTCGCCCAAACACCTTTATAGCCATTTTTTCCCCCAGAAGCATAAAGCCCGTATTTGGTAGAACATGCTTTGACTGTTTTCTTCGCTTCTTCATATGCCTCTTCCAGAATATCTTTTTTCACCATCTTTTATATTTTATACAAGAAACTCTTAATTTTAAATTTAACTAAAAAATAATTAATCTATTGCAAGACATATTTTAATTGCCCTGTCAACTTTGTTCATTAGGAATAGATTTAATGCCCCCAACCTTTTTACAATTCTTCTTTTATCAATTGTCCTCATTTGATTTAATAAAACATTAGAATCATTATTTAATTCTGAATCTTCTTTTTTTATAAGGACATTTGTTGGATATTCCTTGTCGTAAATCCTTGAAGTCACTGGAGCAACAATTGTCAGTGGGCTGAATTTATTTAAAATATCATTCTGAATAACTATTGCAGGCCTTATTCTTCCTTGTTCTGAACCTTTTACGGGCTCAAAGTTAACCAGAAGTATGTCTCCTCTTTTTACTTCCATTTTGATTGTCATCCCATTCCCAATCAATATCTGAATCTGCGCCTTCCCATTCTTTGTTTATTTCAATCATATCTTTGGCCATAACCTTGCAACCCTCAATCATTAATTCAATTTGTTTTCTTTTTTGTTCATCTACTTGATTAATCATTTTAACAATTACTTGCTCATAAGTCTCTTTATTAGTCTTCATCCTATCTAGAGCATTTTTTACATTTTCATTAAGCTGGATTGTTGTTACCATAATTCTATAGAAGAACTATAGTTTATATATTTTTTGTCTAATAATTGAATCCTGGGATTTACCCTGGAGATATTTAACCCAAAGCGCTTTTATCCGCAATCACAATAAGATTTCTGTGTTTTTTTAAAAAACTAACAGGCCATTTCTTATCAACATTTCCTTTAATCAAATGGCTTATTGCTTCTCTTTTTTCTTTCCCATCAGCCAATAGAATAATCTTCTTTGATTTAATTATTGTTTTTATTCCCATTGTCAGGGCTTTTTTACTGGTCTTGTTTATCTTCTTCGTGCTGTTGCTTAATTCAACAAGCCTTGTCGTGCTCTCTTTTAATGAACCAGGCTCATCAAATCCAATATGCCCATTGACTCCAACACCAAGAATCTGAATATCAATAGGGTTTCTCCTGATTAATGCTTCATATCTCATGCATTCTTTTTTAGGGCTTTTTGTCTCGCCATCAAACAGATTTATATTCCCTCTCTTGATGTTTATCTTATCAAAAAGATTCTTGAACATATAATAACAAAAGCTTTTCTTGTTGCTCTTTTTTATTGGATAATACTCATCAAGATTAAAGCTCTTTACTCTGGAAAAATCAATTCCGCCTTTCTTATACCTCTCAACAAGCCCCCCATAAAATCCAAGAGGGGTTTTTCCTGTTGCAAACCCAATAACAAGATTTGGTTTTCTCTGGATTTCTTTGAGGACGATACTGCAAGCTTTTTTTGATAATTCGCTGTAATCTTTGACTTTGATTAGTTTCATTTTAACTCCTCTGAATTGGCCACGCTTGGGCAATTCACTAAAAATCTCTGATTTTTGTTTTTCATTTCAACGTCTCCAATCCCGGCAGTTTCTCTCCAGCAATATAATCCAGCAAAGCTCCTCCAGAAAGACTCATGTGCCCGAATTTTTTTGGGTTTATTTTAAGCCGGTATATGGCCTCAGAAAGATGACCTCCACCAATAAGAGTAAACCCTTTACATTTCGCGACTGCTTTAAGAATAGCTTCTGTTCCTTTTGAGTATTGCTTCTCTGCAGTATTTCCAGCAGGCCCTTTCATGTAAACTGCTGGAGCTTTTTTGATAATTCCAGTATATCTTTTTATTGTCTTTGCTCCAATATCTTCAATCTCATATTTTAAAGGAAATTCCTGTAAATTGAATTCTTTTCTTTTTCCGTGATAATTTACTGCAAAATCTTCAGGAGTTTCAACATTTTTCATTTTCTTCCTAAGTTTAAATAAAAATTTGCTGTAATCTTCTTTAATCAAAGTGGCTTTTTTCAAAAACTCATTCTGATAACCCAAATTTCTTCCTTTAGCAACTAAACATAACTGCCCAAATAAACCGCAAGCCAGAACTTTTTTTCCTCTCAGCAGTTTTATGTTCTCTTCTGGCTTCGCTCCTCCTAAAATATAAACACAATTTTTGATTGATATTTTTTTCAAAGCATGGACTTCTTTTTCAAGAATTCTTCCAGCGCAATGAGGTAATAGCTTTGGAATCAGAACAATAGAAGTGTGCTCTCTATGGCACACAGAAAAAGCATCATTGATATAAATATCAAACAAAGGAGCTAAAACTTTTACTAGTCTATTATTTTGCTTAAGGTCCATTTCCTCTTTTAAAAATCTGACATTTTCAAGAAGAATTGCCTCACCTGGCTTTAGTTTCTTTATTTCTTCTATTGCTTTTTTTCCAACAATGTCTTTTACAAATTTTACATGGGTAGATTTATTCAAAAGCTTGGCGTGTTGGCTCAAAGATACAAAATCTTCTTTTCCAGGATTTCCCTGATGGGCTATGACAACTACTTTTGCTCCCTTCTTCTTAAGTTCATTTATTGTTATTGCAGACTCTTTAATCCGTTCGCTCATCAAAACCCTTTTTTTAACAACTTCAGAATTCAAATCACTTCTCAATAAAACTCTTTTTCCTTTAAAATTAAAATCAGAAAGTGTTTTCATCTTCTCTTATTTTTCTATTTCCTCCTTTGTTATAGAAATAACTTCTTTTGCTAAATCAAGAAGTTCCTGATAAAGATTTTCTTTGATTGAAAGATTTGTACCATACTGATATTTTTCTCTGATGCCTAGGCTTGTCTGCTCCATGTCTTTTTCTGTGTGAAAAGATGCTATTTTTTCTAACATTTCTTCTTTAAAGTCAATTTTGCCATCCTCAATTAAAGAGTACATCAACGCTAATGTGCATTCCTGGTTTTTGCTTTCAAATCCAAATTTTGTGATAATTGCAAGAAAACAATGATAAATTGAATAAAAAATAGTGCTAGCGCTTATGTCTGAAAAATTCCCTTTTTTTAAATACTCTGTAGCCTTGAGATAGTGTTCTGCTTTTTCTATATACTCTCTTGCTTTTTCCAGATCAGATTT
The DNA here is from genome assembly GCA_964520275.1 of Candidatus Woesearchaeota archaeon. Taxonomy (GTDB): domain Archaea; phylum Nanobdellota; class Nanobdellia; order Pacearchaeales; family GW2011-AR1; genus CAZFNY01. Next base: position 3,923 of record CAZFNY010000058.1, read on the forward strand.
TATTTCTATAATGCCTCTGTGTTTCTCTCCTTTCTCCAGCTCTCTCTCAGCTTTCTTCAAACACCAATCAATTTTGTTCTTTATGTAGCTCATTTTTCAAGAAGGTTTATAATTGTGTCTTCTCCAAAAACAACAATTCCCTTTATCGCATTTAATAGGGGCTTGTCTCCTTTTTTTATATTTTTTTTCAAATCCTCTTTTGTCTGATACACAGGATGTAATTTCTTAGTATTTATATTGTTTATCTCTTCAATTTCTTTTTTCAGTTTTTTAAATTTCTTTTTATCTGTAATTAAAAGAACATCTATATCATTGGCGTCTTTTTGTTTATGCAGAACAGAGCCAAACAGAACAGAAGAATATATATTTTTAATCTTTTTAATATCATTAATCCATCTCTTTACATAATCAGAAGCTTGTTCACCCTCTCTTTTTAATAAAAATTTAAGATATTGCTTAGCATAATCCTTTTTTAGGTTAATCTTGTAAAATTTAGCCTTGCCCATCTCTTTAGAAACTAAGATACCCTGTTGTTCAAGTCTTTTAGCTATCTTCAATGCCCCCATTGAGCTGATTCCAATTCGCTTGGCTATGCTGTTCGCATTATAGTCTATTTCAGGGCTTTTAAAGATGGTTAAAACCAGAAGCATCTCGTTCTTGGTTATGTCTTCCATATTTTTATATAAATCTCCAGTTTATATATATAAACCCTTAGTTTAAATAGTTTTCTCTTTAAAACAGGTTAAACAATCTGAAATCTCCCTTCTCAAAATATAACTATCAGCCCATTTTGAATAAGCATTCCAACCCTGAAAAATCTCAATGAATTTTAACTCCAAGATATCTCCATTGATAAATAAACCTATTTTTCTTTCCATATTCCGGATATTTCTTTTTCTTAAAAGTCTGAAATAATAAAAATTTCTGAACCCGACAAAATCTATTCCCCTACTTAAGAGGATTATTCTGGATTTGTCTGGATGAAGTTCCAATTTTAGTTTTTCTCTTAAAAATTCCTCTATTCTTAATTTCCAGATTTTTAGTTGTATCCTTGACTTGTGCAAAATAATAAAATCATCAACATATCTAATATAATATTTTGATTTTAATTTATGTTTCACAAAATAATCCAATTCATTAAGATAAACATTTGCAAAAAATTGTGAAGTCAGAT
>CAZFNY010000059.1:0-5053 GCA_964520275.1 Candidatus Woesearchaeota archaeon
AAATATGAATGGGATATACATCCAAAATTTATGGCTTAAGATTTACACATAGCTACTCGCGCGCGCTCTGTGTGATTTGCGCGCGATTCACACTCGATTTGAACTGGATGAAATCAGAAATTTGCCGACGGGAAAAAGAGAAATTATTTTAGAGCAGCACAGCCTTGATTCTCCTGACTCCAGCAGCAGAAGACTTTTCGCTCAAGATCTTGAAGGCGCCGAGCTCGCGCGTGTTTGATGCGTGCGGGCCTGCGCAAATCTCTTTTGAGAAGTCTCCAATAGAATAGACAGAAACTTTTTCTCCATACTTTTCTGCGAAACTGCCGATTGCTCCAAGTTTTTTTGCTTGCTCTGGAGACATATCTTCTCTGACAATTTTATGATTCTTCTTTATCTGAATATTCACGAGAGCTTCAACCTTTTTTATTTCTTCTTCTGTTAATTTTCTTGGAAATGAGAAATCAAACCGCAGTCTTTCTGAAGTTATGTTCGAGCCTTTTTGGAAAATGCTCTGATCTTTTAGTATTTTTCTGAGAGAAGCCAGAAGAAGATGAGTTGCTGTGTGAAGTTTTGTTGTTGCTTCTGAATAATCTGCTAATCCGGATTTGAATCTACCTTCTGCAGAACTCTTTGAAAGTTTCTGGTGTTTTTGAAGTTCCTGCTCAAACTCTTTTTTATTAATCTTGATTTTTGATTTTAAGGCTTCTTCTTCAATCATTTCAAGAGGGAATCCGTAGCTTTGATAGAGCAAAAATGCGTCTTTTCCAGAAAGCTGTTTTTTATCTAGAGTTAATTTTTTTAATTTGTCAAGGCCTTTTTCAAGAGTCTGAAGGAATTTATCTTGCTCTAATTTGAATTCTAATAGTATTTTTTCTTTGTTTTTATTCAGTTCAGGATAATCTTTTGAATATATTTCAAAGACAGGGGAAAGTATATTTGATTCTATTTTTTTTATTCCTATTAATTTTCCGTATCGCATAGCTCTCCTTATCAATCTTCTTAGGACATAGCCGTGCTCTTTGTTTGAAGGGATAATTCCTTCTGATAAAATAAAAACTGTAGCTTTTATATGGTCTGCAATTATCCTCATAGCTTTTGTCTCTTCTTTATTTTTTCCATATCTTTTTCCAGAAGCATGTTCTATCTGCTTTGTTATTGGTTGCCAAAGTTCTGTCAGGTAGTTGTCTTCAAAGCCATTTAATACTGCTAGAATTCTTTCAACTCCCATACCTGTGTCAATGTTTTTTTGTTTTGCTGGCAGAAAAATCCCCTTTTCATTTTTATTGTACTCCATAAAAACATCATTCCAAATCTCGATGTTTTTTACAAACATTTCTGTGTCAGGGCCGCAAGGCCCGGTTTTTCCTGCTGGTCCCCACCAGTTGTCTGCTTTTCCGAGAAATTTTATTTTTTTTATTCCAAGAGAATTCCAAATTTTTTCTGTCTCAATGTCTTTTTTGGCTCCATCTCCTCCTGCAAAGCAAGTCACGGATATCTCTTCTTTTGGGATTTTTAGAATTTTTGTCAAGAATTCAAAGCTAAGGCTAATTGCCTCTTTTTTCCAGTAATCACCAAGGCTCCAGTTTCCAAGCATTTCAAAAAAAGTATGATGAATTTCATCTCCAACTTCATCAATATCACCTGTTCTTATGCATTTTTGAATATTGCAGAGTCTTTTTCCAAGAGGATGTTTTTGGCCGAGCAGGCAGGGAACTAAGGGATGCATGCCTGCTGTTGTGAATAATACAGTAGGATCATCTTTTGGGATCAGAGAAGAGTTTTCTATCTCTTTATGACCTTTTGATTTGAAGAATTCAAGATATTTTTTTATAAGTTCTTTGCGAGTTATCATCTAGTTTTCAAGAATCAGAAGTTTAAAAGTTATTTGATTTTGTAGTCTTCGACCAATCTTTCTAATGTTAGGGGTTCGATATAGCCTTTTCCAAGCTTTTCAATCGTAATTTTCTTAACATTTCTTATAATTTTTTCTTTTCCTGGAATATAATCTGTTAATTTTGTTATCTGATCTGGGTTTGAGAGAATATCAAAATAGAGTATTTGATTTTCCTTGTCTGGCTTTTCTAGTTCGATAGCTATTCTATATTCAATCAACCCCCAATATTTTTCTTCTTGGTCATTCATTTAATAGAATCAATCCAATAGTCTATAATAATTGTTGTTTTCAAATTGATATCTTGGAGTATATAGAAAGTTATTTGATTACCCAAGCTTGTTGAGTTTTTCCTGAATTTCCATCAATTGTTCTTCTAGTTCGTCTTTGGGTTTTTTGACAGGAATTTCTTTTTTTTCTTTGATTTCTTTTACTTTTTTCGGTTTAGAATCTATTTTAACAACAATCTCTTCGTGTATCTCATCTTCATGCCTTTTAAGTATTTTTGGAATCTGGATTTTAGGAAGAAGAGTGTGCAGTTTTCTTTCATCATTCTTGAATTCCTTCACTTTCCTGTATAGTTCTATTTTCAGAGCCAATTCTTTAAGCCTTAAAATCTTGTATTTCTTTATAGTCTGTGCTATCTTTATCAAGTCTGCTTCTGTGGTTAGAACATCTCTTCGAGACTCAACAGCCTCCTCGTGTTCTAGCCTAATGTGGATTAGGTTTTCTCTGCTCATTCTATTTTAGAAAAAATGTCCTTATCGACTTTTTCAATTTGCTCTTTTATCTTTAGAATATCATTCTGCCAGATCTCAAGTTCTTTGTCTTCAGCTTCCCTCACATCAGAAATATCTTTGAGTGCTTTTTCTATCTCTAAAATTTCTTTTTTTGTTTTCTCAAAAATCTTCAAACTCTCTTCAAACTTGTCTATTCTTATAAAAACAGGCTCGTCTTTTTTGATAGATGAAGAATAAGATGGAGTGTAATCCACTTTTTCAGCCTGTCTGCCTTCGAAATATGGCTTATATTCAGGTTCTTCTTCTGTTTCAACATTTATATCTATAGAAGGTTTTATCTCTTCTTTTTTCTGGAATTCAAATTCTTTTTGTGTAGGTTTGAATAGAGGTTTTTGCATCATCTGCACGCTCTTTTGAAGAGGCACAAATTCATCTGCTTCAAAAACCTTATCACCTTTTTTTTCCTCAGGAAAAAAACTATTAATTTCTCTCTGCCTTTGAGGGCCGCTGACAGCATCTTTTATTGTATCTCTAGAAAATTTTTCACCGAAATTGCCTCCAGGAAAAGTTGGTAGTTTAGAAATCGGTTCTTTGTCTTCTTCCCCAAACTCTTTTAATCTAGGAAGTTCTGGAAGCTCTGGCAATTTTGGCAATGAAGGAAGACTTATCTGATCATCTTCTTTTCTCTTACCTTGTGCCTCTTTTTTATTAAACCAACCCATTTTTTATTATATTAAGATATACTCTTTTTGATATATATAAGAGATAATATAGGTTTAAAAACTTTTATTTTTTTGACAATATTAAATAGTGCAAACAGAAAATGAAAAAACACTAACCGAAACGAAAAAGTCCTAACCGAAAGGTATTTATTTGGATTTTTTTTAGTGTTTTAATGATAAAACAATTTCTTAGAGATGCAATAGTTCTTATTGTCGGAAAACCGGCAGAAGAGATAGCAGACCTCCTTAACAGCAACAAGCATGTGAATGAATTTTTGATTGCAAAGAGATTGGGAATCACAATAAACCAGACGAGAAATCTTCTTTATAAGATTTCAGACCAGGGCCTGGTTTCTTCGATAAGGAAAAAAGACAAGAGAAAAGGATGGTTCACTTATTTCTGGAGAATTGAGATTTTGAAATCATTGGAATTTTTAAAAGGTGTTTTCTTGAAAAGGGCTGAGCAGATTAATAATCAGATAAATAGCAGGGAGTCAAAGCAGTTTTATGCCTGTGAGAAATGCAATATTGAGTTTAATGAAGAAAACGCGCTCCTTCACGATTTCACATGCAGTGAATGCGGAAGTGTTTTTGTGCTGAAAGATAATTCTGCAGTGCTGAAAGAGCTTAGAAAAAATCTTAATAAACTGAACAAGGAATTGGCAGAGATTGAAGTAGAGATTGCAAAAGAAAAAGAAGAGCTGGACAAGAAAAATATTAAAGAAGTGAAAAAGAGAAAAAAAGAGAGTGATCAAAAAAGAGCAGACAATAGATTATTAAGAAAGAAAGAGGCTGAAAAATCCCGGAAAATTTTTACAGAGAAAAAAATTAAGAAAGTGGTCAAGGAAGCAGTTAAAAAGAAAATTAAAAGAATTGTTAGTAAGAAAGTGCCTAAAAAACCTATATCTAAGAAAAAAATTAAAAAAAGATAATTAGATGGCAGAAGTTTATCAAATCTATTCAAAGAAAAAGAGAAGTTTTTTTTCTAACCTGAGTGTCAACACTACTTTAGTTCTTATTAATGTTATCGCATTTATTCTATTTACTATCCTGATTTCGGTTAATGATAAATTTATTAATTTTATTGCAATAAAACCAGCCAATATCATGGCAGGAAAATATCTCTGGACATTTCTGACTAGTATGTTTATGCATGGGGGATTTTTTCATATTTTTGCCAATATGATTTCCTTGTTTTTTGTCGGGGGTTTGGTAGAGAGGCTTTTAGGTAGAAAAAGATATCTTTATTTTTATTTAGTGTCTGGCCTTTTTGCTTCTTTGCTTTTTGTGTTGTCTGCTTTTATTTTTACCAGCGAGCTTAATACTTATGCTGTTGGAGCTTCTGGAGCTATCTTTGGGATTATCGGACTTTTAATGGTGCTGACCCCAAACCTTCCAGTTTACATAATGTTTATTCCTATTCCAGTAAAGATGAAGTATGCTGCTCCTGGCATGTTAATTGTTCTATGGCTGATTTCTATTGCAGGAAATATTCCTATAGGAAATACTGCGCATCTTGGAGGATTTATTTTTGGATTGGCTTATGGGTTTTATCTTAGGACTAGATATAAAAATAAAACTAAGATAATAAGCAGACATTTTAGTTAAGTTTTTATAAGAAGATATCTTAGCTGATTTATGAAAAAGAGGCAGAAAAAAGTGATTAGAGTAAGCAAAAATCATTTTAATGTTGGAAAAGA
>CAZFNY010000060.1:0-5052 GCA_964520275.1 Candidatus Woesearchaeota archaeon
GTTGCACCACGCTTCCTAGGACGCTGTCGGCTTTAGCCGACAGAGGATGTCACAAAGGTTATTACAGTAAATAACTTTTTGAATTCACATTGTAAAATTACAATCCCCGTTGATGATTTTTTCAAGAATCTTAAGGGTTTTTTCTACTGGGGTGTGCATAATGTCGGAAGTGTTGAAAGTTTGCCTGACAAATTCTCTCGGGCAAGTAAAGTCAGCCTTTCTTTTTTTCCTTCTTCTTAGTTTTTTATGACTTAAATTATACTTTCTTTGATACTCTTTTGTTTTTTCTTTGTGGAGCTGATAATATCTTCTTGAATATTCCCTTCTTGCTTCTGGGGTTGAGAAATTTTTCCCGCCTTTTCTTGTTTCTGTGTTTTCTTGGAAAAGATATTTTTTATCTATCTCTTTTGGTTTTTTTCCAAGAATATATCCTCTATATCTTTCTTGATATAAACTAAGTTGTTCAAGTTTAGATAAATCTGTTTTTTCTTGTTCACTTAATAGATTATATTTTTTTATTCCCATATCAGAGCCTTATCTTTCTCTTTTTTAAACATTTTCTTATTAGAACAATTATATTGAGAGTTGTCTATTTTTCTGCTTCCACCATTTTTCTTATTGAATTCAAATCTACTAATTTTCCTGGACAGGTTTTGGCAACTCCTGGAAGCTCTCTGTGGCCTAAAATATTTTGCACTGGAATTTTGTGTTCTGCTATTTTTTCTTTTAGAAACTTTATTAGGGTATTTAGCTGTTCTTGGGTTGGAGGGTTTTTGTCTAGGTCTCCAATAAGACAGATGCCTATGCTATTTGCATTAAATCCTATTGCATGGGCTCCTTGAAATTTTTCATCTCTACCTTTGTATAATTTTCCATTGACAGAGAATTTAGTTTTGTTTCCAATTAGATAATGATAGCCAACATCCTCAAATCCTCTTTTTATGTGGCGCTCTTTTATGAATTCTGGCCAGTCTGGGGCTCGCTGGCTGTGGTGAAGTATTATTAATCTTATTTCTTTGAGAAACTCCATCTCATTTTCCTTGTCTTTTTCCAGCTCTTACACTTGGTCGAGATTTGTTTGTTGGATGCTTATTTCTCAAACCACGGGATTTTCTTGCAGCAGAAGTCAGGCCTCTTAATGGCCTTTTTCTGTTTCCTGACTTGCAAATCCAGTTTATTGTCGAATCATTTTTTATCTCTGGCCTTTTAGGGTCAACACAAATCACTTCATAAAAATAACTCTGGCCGTCTTTTCCTATTTGGTATGAATTCAAGACCTCAAGATTTACATATTTTCTCGAGACTCTTTGTTCTGCTATCCACTGATAGTTCATTTTAAGATTTTTTCTAGAATGCATCCTTTTGCTTCTTCTTCCTTTATTTGGCCTTGGTCTTTTGTGCCCGCCTCTTCCAACTTTTATTCGGATAATCACAAATCCTTTTTTGTCCTTATAGCCGAGGGCTCTTGCTTTGTCTAATCTTAATGGCTTTTCGACTCTTGTCTGCACAGGAGAGTCTCTCCATTCTATCATTCTCTGCCTTAACATGGCTGTGTCTGGTTTTTTCCAGGCCTGCTTTATGTAATAATACATTCCTTTCATGGTAATGATTAATAAATGTGGTTTTTAAAGATTGGGGTATAAGTCACAAAACTTATAAATAGTCTAATTTTTTCAATTTATGTATGAGGCTGTAGCTCAGCCTGGCTAGAGCACTGCATTCTGTCTTGATGCAAAAGTCAAACAGAAGGTGATTCTGATAAGAATAGGACGAGTTCATCTTATCCTATCTTTAGTTAGGCAGGGGTCCACGGTTCAAATCCGTGCAGCCTCATTTTTTATTTAAAGGTTTTTGTAGAATCAATTTTTCACACCCAGTTCTAGAATCAGCTTTTCCTGGTCTAATTTGTATCGCCTTAAAGGAAGGTTAATAGGAATCACTTTCTTGTAGGCTTTTTCTTTTGCAACTGCCTTTATCTCTATGCTGTTCTCCAGCTTTGCTATGGAAACATCCTCTATAGAAGAGACTCCAGGGATATCTATTTCGTAGACAACTTTGTCTGAGAGCCTTCTCACATTTGTTGAAGGTTCTTCTTTTGGAAGGGTTGTGAATCTTTTCATTGTTTCTTGGGAAAAAACATTTTCTGGAATTTTTTTCTCTATTTGTTTTCGGACAGGATTTCTTGTTACTTTGATATTTTCAGGACTTATTCTTTTTCCGTTAATAAAAAGTTCAAAGTTAGTCCTTAAGGGAACCTGTTTTTCTTGCTGCATCCCTTTTTGCATTTCTTTTTCAAGCATTTTCATGGTTCCGCTTAGCATTTTGTTTATCATTTTTCCGCTTATTCCCCCAAACATGGAATTAGAAAATGCTTCGGATTCTTTTCCTGTGTCATTTTTTCCCAGCATGCCCCAATCTTCTTCGTCATCGTAAGGAGTTCCACAATACGGGCAGTAGCTATACTTATTGCTTATTTTTTTTCTGCATTTTTGACAGGATTTTTTTCCGAACATAGTTATCTCTAATTTGGTTTGTTTAAATATTTTTGGATTGTCATTTTCCCCACATGTATCTCTTTATGGACATTATCTGATGAGTTTCCTCTATTAAAGTGTGCCTTAAATGTTTAAACACAATATCTCTGAGTGCTTTTCTGGTGCTCACTTTTTGTGTTTTTTGCATATCTTTTAATCTTGGCGCCCACCAAAGAACAACAAGGGCTCTTGCTACTGCGCTGATTATAAAAACGACAACTATTGGAGCCAAAATTGTTGTATTAAGATATTTTATTAGGATTGCTCCTATTGCTGCACCTAATGCAACCCCAATTCCCCAGACCATGTTAAAATAAGAGACTGCTTGACCTCTTTTTTCCTGAGCCATATTGTCATAAACAAAATTTCCAGATGCTAAATGAAGTCCTGCCCAGGCAACTCCGCTGATCACAGAAGGAATCAATAATAAGTATATTAAGGAATGATGCAAGAGATATAATACAGGAATCACTGGGATTAATATTGAAGAGAGTATTGCTGTCCTTATGTTGCCGTATTTATCTGCAAATTTGCCTAAAAATTCCAGGGCAAACAAAGAGATAAAAGTTCCTCCAAGACTGATAGCTATATATTCCACATAATTAAATCCAAGATTTCTTAGAAGATAGACTGCTATTAAAGGAGACGCAATTGCTGAGGAGAATCCTATCAATGCCCTGAATATTGTGAATTTTCCGAAATTGTTTTTTGGCGAGTTCTTAACAAAATTCCAGAATGAAAAAGGGTTTCCTTTTTTCAATTTTATTTCTGGCTCATATTGTTTTTTGAGAATCCCCCAGGATCCAATTCTGGCTAAAAAGGCCAGGAAGAATAAAACCATAAACCCAAACATAATCATATTATGTCTTTTAAAATAATCAAGAAAAACTGCTGCTGTAATTGCCATGACAATAGAGATAAATCCAGTTATAAGATTCCTTTTTGAAAACCATTTTCCTCTGTGCTTTTCTCCTACAATATCTCCCATCCAAGAAAACCAGGCAGGATGACCAACATTTAGGAAGATTGTGTAGACTGCAAATGAAAGCAGGACTAAAAGCGGGAGAAAATTGGTAATTATACCTTTGTAAAATAGAAAAGCAATAAGAATCAAAGGTAGCCACATCAGGGCTTCAAACAAAACAGTTTTTAGAAGAATTTTTTTACGCGATTCTTTTTCTATTAATTTGGAGCCAAACATCTGGTTAATTGGGCCTAAAAATTCAACTACAGCAGTCAAGACAGAGATCATAGCATTGCTTGCATTTATTGCAATTGCAAATGGAGCAACATAAGAATCTCCAAACTCTCCTTTCATTGATGCGAAAATCCCTTCTTTGATACTTAGCTTTCTTGCCCTGTAATCTTTATCTTTTATTGAATTTAAAATAACCATCTTTCTTGGATTATCTATATTGTGTAAAACAATAATGGTTATATATTCTTTTATTTCTTCTGGATTATGGTGGAAAGAACAGAACTAGAAAAACAGATTATAGAGATTATTGCTACAGACAGAATAGATATTCCAATTTCAAGCATATCTGGAAAGCTTAAGAGAACAAAACCTAAGCTAGCTAAAGCTTTGAATATCTCTCCTGGCGAATCTTTTGAAGGTGAAAGGGTTTATGCCAGAGCTGAAGCGATGAATGTTGAGAGAGCAAGAAGACTTTCTGAAGCAGTTGATGATTATTGCAAGGATTATAATCGAGAAGGAAAAATCTTACAAGGATATATTGCTGAGAAAAGAGTTGAAGCTGAAGTTAATTTATATTTTGGCGTGAATTCTGGGTCTAGATTAACTGCTGGAGATTATCTTGGAGTTATGAAGAATCTTGGATTTTCTGAGGGAACTGCAAGAAGCCTATATCCTGAATTGATGGATGTCAGCAGAAAACTTTCCAGAAAGCGAGACGAAGGAGAAAGAAGCATCTTAATTGGGTGATTTTTTCTTCTTTTTTATTTTTTTTGAAAATCTGGATTATCTTTTCTTTAATTCTGTTACTTTCTTTTCTGAATTAGCAAATCCTAATAATCCTTTTTTTTGTAAAATCCAATAGAATAGAATACTAAATATAACTCCTATAACTATTTTTACGGCAGTAATATCTACGCCCCATAATTTTAATATTAAGATATAAAGAGTGTATATCACCAGACCTCCCAGTTCCCATAAAATACTCAATTTGGTTATTTCCTTTAAATTTTTAGAAAATTTTTTGTGTGCTTCTTTGTCTTCTTTAGCCAGTTCTTTGTCGAATTTAATGCCGTGAATCATAGAAACTATCAAGAGTATAAAAAAACCTCCTATAAAATATGGAATCACTTCTTTAATGATTGCTCCAAGAATTACTCCTCCTACTACCCATAACCCCAGAAATGTAACCCAGAATCTTGTTTTTTCATATTGAGATTTCATATCTAAAAATGATAAAGATACTATAAAAATCTTTCTTCTTTCTCAGCCTTGCGTACAAATTATTTAATTCGATTAAAATAAGATAATCTTGCTCGGTTA
>CAZFNY010000061.1:0-5020 GCA_964520275.1 Candidatus Woesearchaeota archaeon
GCTGGGGGAAACTTCACCCCACATTAAAAATGTGGAGATTTCTTCTCAATTAAGAAATAATCTTTTTATTTTCCTTTTCCCTGATAACCGCTTAAATACATATCAAAAACCTGCGAGTTAATCTTTTCTATAAGAACCTTTGCACTATCTCTCGAAATACTTCCAATAAACAAACCATAAACCAAAGAATCAAAGCTGTTTTTAATTGGTGAAGATGAAAAAGCGTCCATTGTCTTTTTTCCATCAGAAGTCAATCTTCCTTTTTTCATAAAAAGAGGCAATGCTCCATAAGTTCTTCTCCCGCTTCTTTCAGTATTAGTGTTATTGTAATCAATTACCAAGCTATCAACACTCTTTCCAATCTCCTTATAAATTGCATTTTTCAATGAATCAACTTTCCCGCTCTGCTTTCCCTCAATAAAAGAAATCCTTCCTGAAAGAATATTAACATTATACTGGGTCTTATAACAAATATCGGCAATGTGCCCCAAGGCCAGGTTAAAAGGAAGAAACCTTCCTTCAACATTCTTCTGAAAAGCAGACTCCTCTTTAGAATGTACATAAACAACCTCTGCTAGGTCAGAAACCCTTCCAGCATTATTTCTTAGAGCCCTTTCTTGTGAATCAAGAGAACTATCAAAAGAGGCCATAGTGCCATTAATCTTATTTACATCTTCAATTCTCTCTGCTCGATTTACAGAATCTGCTTCTCTTAAAATAGGTAAACTATAATTAACAATAGAGTCCTGATTTGTTTTCACAGACTCCAGTTCTTTTTTATTGCGAGAACCAACAAATGATGCTACTAATCCACTCAAAAATACTGCTCCAACAAGACTTACCCAAACAGTCGGCCATGAAATTCCTGGTTTTGGACTTTTTTCTTTTGGATTTTCTTCAGACTTAAGAATTCTAGAGTCTCTTCCCCCATTTCCTCCGCCTCCTCCTCCATCATAAAGTGGATTAGCCATAATAAAAATTATTTTTCAAACTTTTTAAGGATTTATATCCTGAAAAGATTATTTGATAGCTACACAGAACTTATTCTTGTCTTCTGGATAGAGAACCACATTTGTCTCTTTTTTTATGCCCATAAAATTCGCCAGCTCTTTGGGAATTCTTATTATTAATGAATTTCCAGAATATCCTATCTTCGTCTCTCGGGACAATCCAAACAGGCCAGAAGCTCTTTCCTTTTGTTCAATTTCCTTGGCTGTCTCTTCATCAAACCATTGCTCTCCGCAGGACTCACAGACTAATGCATTAAATTTTCCAATAGTCTTACCATAAATCTTATATTCTACCATTTTCTTTTTCAAATTGCTATTGCATAAAGCGCATTTATTTTTCATTTCTCCTTATCATGACTGTAATCACAAAAAATTTATTTGCTATCTTCTTGAACACGACTCTAATGTGCCTGTAATTGGATAATATCTTCCCATCTTGAAGTGATTTTGAGCCATTTTGAATTGTTTCCTTAATCTCATTTACGCTAATTCCCTTTTCTCTTGCTTGCTCTAAAGCGTGTTTGCTTATTAACAATTCCATGTAATCTCATTCACTTATATGTAAGTGATGGTATATTTAAACCTTTCTATCTCAATCTCTTCCTTCAATTTCCTTTTTCAGCTTCTTCACAAAATCAGCAATTTTTATGTTTTCTATCTTAGAGTTTCCTTTTGACCTCACAGCAAGACTTGCTTCTTTCTCTTCTCTGTCTCCTAAAACAATTATATAAGGAATCTTCATCATCTCAGCGTCCTTGACTTTTGCCTGGACAGTTGTCTGCCTGAAATCAGCATCAATTCTCAGATAAGGGATAGCTTCTCCCAGCTCTTTGATGATTTTTCTTGCATATTTCTCATTCCTATCTGTAAAACTCAGCACCCTAACCTGTATTGGAGCAAGCCAGGTAGGAAATCTCCCATTAAAATGCTCAACCAATATTCCAATAAATCTTTCTAAGCTCCCAAAAACAGTTCTGTGCAGCATTACAGGCCTTTTTCTTTTGTTGTCCTTGTCTATGTATTCTAAATCAAACCTTTCTGGCATTGAAAAATCAAGTTGGATTGTTCCGCACTGCCACTCTCTTCCTAATGAATCCTTGATGTGAAAATCAATTTTAGGCCCGTAAAAAGCTCCATCTCCAGGATTTAACTTGTATTTCATCTTGTTCTTCTCCAAAACACTCTTCAAAGTTTTTTCTGCTTTGTCCCAGATTTTATCGCTTCCTATTCTTTTTTCTGGCCTTGTTGAAAGCTCAACTCTGTATGTAAGCCCAAATTTTTTGTAAATAAAACTTATCAGATTAATGACCCCAAGAATTTCCTCTTCCAGCTGGCTCTCTTCGCAATACAAATGAGCATCATCCTGAATAAACTGGATAACTCTGAACAGCCCTCCTAAAACTCCAGAAAGCTCTTGTCTGTGCACAACTCCTAGCTCTCCTACTCTCAAAGGCAAATCTCTATAGCTCTTTGTCCCGGTCTTATAGACAAGCATTCCTCCAGGGCAATTCATGGGTTTGACAGCAAAAGTTTTTTTCTCATAGTCTGTCAAAAAAATATTTTCCCTGTATTTTTCCCAGTGTCCAGAAATCTGCCATAATTTTTTGTCTAAAATCTGCGGTGTCGAAATCTCCTGATAACCATTCTTCCTATGAACCTCTCTCCAAAAATTAATCAGCTCATTTCTGACAATCAAGCCATTATTATGCCAAAAAACCATGCCAGGAGCAATTTCATTAAAGCTGTAAAGATCCATCTGCTGTCCGATAATTCTATGGTCGTTCTCTTTAAGCTTTGAGGTATCTAATTTTGATCTTAAAATTTCTCTCAAAAGCTGTTCTGGATTGTAACTCTCCTCTGCTTGTTGGGATGGGTGGTTGGGGAGATGGTGGTGGGACAAAGGGCCTATTTCCCTGCTCAACTCGCTTAAAGGATGCCCCTTGACTTTTAGCTCAAACTCTTTATAATATCCAAAAGGCGCTCGAACAACCTGAAACTTTGATTTAAGTTGTTTTTCTGCTTCTTTTAAAACCTCAATTGCAATATCTGGCAAAGCCAATTCACTAGAAAGATGAGCATAAGGATATAGAACAATTTTCTCTGCTTGCACGTCTTTTGCAACTCCTTCGATGTTCTTGATAAGTTCAGGAACACTGGCTTTGACACTATCACCTTTTTCAACAGCACTCAAGACAACCAGACATTCCCGCACTTCTTTCTCTTTTTTCTGCTCTTCGTTGAGCTCTTCTGGATTTTTCAGCGCTTTCTTCAATGGCTTGAACCTTATGTAGTCGCAGTGTAGCAGTAATATCTTCATTAGACGTTTTAACCTCCGTCCATAAACGGCTTTGACGAAATCTCTGATTTCAGTCTTATCAAATATAGAAGATTTTGTTTATAAATCTTGGCGAAAAGACTCCCATTTAACCAAAAACCTTTGAAACAAACCAACTTACTTATCCCAAAAGCCATTTCCATAAAGGGATGAACTTAATCTTTCTCTTTATTCCAAACCACTCCAAATCTTCTTCACCAAAATAATTTTGATTAATTACTAATAGATTTTTGCATTTTAAATCTTTACTAGCTTTTAATAATGCTCTGATTTCTCTCTTTTTTGTATCTGGATCTGAAACATCATAACAAACTTGTATCAATTGTTCAATTTTTGAATCATTTTTTAAAACAAAATCTACCTCCTCTTTTTCCATATTCTTCCAATAATAACACTCTTTTCTTTTTCTCCTCAATTCAACAGCAACGACATTTTCATAAAGCCTCCCAAAATTATTGGAGAATTTTGTAGAAATTGAATTAATAAATGCATTGTCAACAAAATAAATCTTTTTTGGATATTGCATTTGATCTTTTATCTTATAAGAAAAAATAGGCAAGCTAAATGCAAAATAAGAACTTTCAATATAAGAAATATATTTTTGCAGGGTAGATTTTCCAATCCCATAACCTAAACTTTTAAGGTTACTGTAGCTTTTGCTTATAGAGTACTCTTTTGAATCAAGAAGCAGTTTTATGAGGGCTTTTAATGATTCTTCATTTTTTAAATTATATCTCTCCGTAATATCCCTTTTTATAACAGTAGCATAATAAGACTGGGCTAATTCAAATTTTTTATTTTCATCTATAAGAACTATCTCAGGCAGCCCCCCAAAAGTAAGATATTCTGTAAGTGCTTTTAGGATAAGTGACCTTCCTTTTTCAGAATAGTCTAATATTTTAAAATCAAACGTGAGTTTCTTAAATTTTAAGAACTCTCTAAACGACAGAGGAAATATTTTAATCTCTAGAAACCTCCCTCTTAATTCTGTCGGTATTTCCTTTTCAGACATTCTTGAAGAAGAGCCTGAAACAAAAATTTTTATGTCCTGATTAGCATATATCCTTCTAAGCCATTTGCTCCAGTTAGGGATATTATGCAATTCATCTAAAAATAAATATTTAATTTTTTTGCTGAACAATTCATCCATAGTTGGAAGTAAACTGCTTAAAAATTCTGTTTTAAGAGGTATTCTCTCATCTTCAAAATTAATGTGCACAACTTCTTCGCGAGAATTAGAATTAAGAAGTTCGTTAGCTAAACCATATAGGATATATGTTTTTCCGACTCTCCTAAATCCATTTAACACAATTATCTTATTCACTTTTAAATTAAGATAATCTTGAAGGTTGATTTCTCTTGGGATGACTGTTGGAATATTCTTCCCTTTCCATTCTGCCAATATTGTTTTTATTATTCTATCCATAGTACAATTTTAATATATTTTTGTACTATTTAAATCTTTCTTATTTTCAAACAAATCTCTTATTGCATTTCCAGTAAAATTGTGGTCAAAAATTAGAATGAGCTCAATCAAGAGAAATTCAAGGTTTAATCAAAGATAACTCTTGTTCTTCTTCCCTTTTTTTGTTTATTCTGCAAAACATAGATTTCAGGTTCGGGCTTTGGTGAAACCATATAAAAAAGGGTGACTTACCACTTTCAACAAAAAGGA
>CAZFNY010000062.1:0-4984 GCA_964520275.1 Candidatus Woesearchaeota archaeon
GCGCTTTTTCATACATCCAAAACCAAGAGTTGCACCACGCTTCCTAGGACGCTGTGTTCCGAACGGAGTGAGGAATTGACGCGAAGCGTCAACCCTTTAGGGCATCAGAGGACGTCACATACTAGCTATCATGATAATCTATGAATTATTTAGAAGGAATTAAATTAGAACGAGAGTTATCCCAAACAGAATTTTGGGAAAATTAAAATGGGAACCCAATAAACAATGGAGAGGAATATTTGTTCAAGTTGCTGAAACAGAACAACATTTCTTCTATAAATATGAAGGGAAAATCTTTGTTCAATCAAAAACTGGACCAATAAATGAGAGAATCCCTTATTGTTATGCCTGTGGAACAGAAGCTAAAGTTGTGGAAAGAACTGTGCCTATTTGGGATGGACCATTTCCTTGTTCTGGCAGTGGAAGAGTTGAATCATACTTCGCTTTTTATTGCTCAACCTGTGATCCTCAACCATCTTCAGGAACCATTAGGGATATAAAAATAAACAAATAAAACTCACTTCTTCTTTTCTTTTTCTTTAGAAGTGGCTTTTTCCGCCAATTTTCCTATCTTGATTGTGGCATAGACAGCAATCACTGTGACAAGAATAGCATATGTCAGCATTGCCACAATACTGCTCGCTGTTCCAAAAAGCTTTTTGAAGATTCCTTGTATAGCTTCATTCCAAGCAAGCGCAGCAACCAGTCCAAATGCAGCAGTTATCAGCGCCACCAATTTCTCAATGACATCTTTTTTCATTTTTGTTCCCCTTTTTTATTTTGTATGCCGGATCTTTAACATATTGGTTGCGTAATTTGGATCAATTTGATTAAGTTCTTCATCTGTAAGAATAACTTTTTTATTTCGGTCGAATTTTGCCAGTCGATCAGACCAACCTTTTCCAAGAAAATAGTCTCTCGGATTCTTGAAAGAATGACTATATGCAACTTCTCCAGCAGTACTATACCCATTCTCCACAGCTAAATCAGCAACACTTTTATATCCTAAGCTTATAGCGAGGTGATCAATTGCTTTTTTCTCATTATTTGTAAGTTCATCTGAACAAGGTATCCTAATCTCAATACCCATAAAACTAAATTCCCTGCCCCGTAAACTTATTTTCATTTTTCACCTCCTTTTTTTCTTAAATTTATTATTAATCTTGAGCATATCTTCTTTGTTTAGTTTTATTGCTGTTTTGGTTATCTCATAAGAGGCATAAATCAGCGTCACTATGGAAAATACATAAAAGATTATTTCTACATAATGCTCCTGTTTGAGAAAAAGCAGGAGGTTGATAATTATTAATAGGATTCTTATCTCTGTAGGAGATATTTTCCCGAAAGATATTGTCAGCTCCTTATTTATACTGCACAAGACTATCGAATGGCAAAATAGCAAGGAATAGGCTGCTAACACAAGAGATGCAGGAATGACCCCTATGCCATAAGCAATGAAGCCAAAATATATGATGAATACTGTAACAAAATCTAATAAATGGTCAATATAATAGCCATATTTTGGTCTCTCTCTTTTTCTAAATCTTGCCAGGCTTCCATCAAGGCTGTCCCCAAACCAGACTAATAAGATGAAAAATGAGACAACAAACAAAAAATATCTGTTATATTTGGCAAGATGGTAAAATAAAAGCATGAATATCGCGCTGAAAAAAGTAGTAAACGTCAAGGTGTCAGGACTGACCCAGCTTGGCATTTTTAAACAAAACCAATTAAGAATTCTTCTTTCTGGTCTGCTTAATATAGACTCTTGAACCCTCTTTTTATCCATGTTTTTTTAATATCAATAATTCTCAGCCAATTCTTCATAAAATGCCTGTGGATGCTTGCAGGCAGGGCATACTAACGGAGCACTTTTTCCTTCGTAAATATAACCACAGTTTCTGCACTTCCATTTGACCACTTTGTCTTTTTTGAAGACATCGCCTTTTTTAATATTCTCCAAAAGTTTCCTGTATCTTTTCTCGTGCTTTTCTTCAACCTCTCCTATCTGTTTGAAAGAATCTGCGACATCTTTAAATCCCTCTTCTTTTGCTGTCTCCTTAAAACCAGGATATATCTCCCCCCACTCTGCTTTTTCTCCGTTTGCAGCAGCCAAAAGATTTTCAGCAGTTGTTCTAACCTTTCCTGCAGGATAGCTGGCAGTTATTTCAACCTCCCCGCCTTCAAGATGTTTAAAGAATATCTTAGCGTGTTCCTTTTCATTGTCAGCAGTTTCCTCGAATATTCCCGCTATCTGTTCATAGCCCTCTTTTCTAGCCGCACTTGCAAAAAAAGTGTACCTGCTTCTTGCCTGGCTCTCCCCAGCAAACGCCTTCAGAAGATTTTTTTCAGTTTCACTTCCTTTTATACTTTTCATGTTAAAAACAAAGAACCAGAGTTTTTAAATTTTTTTAATTGCTTTCTCAGCCCACCAACTATAAATAACCCCGATTATGATAAGCACAGGAATCAGATAATACTGGCTTCTAAATAATGTAAAATTAAATAAATAGACCAAAATTAACCACAAATCAAAAATCCCATAAACAAGGACTAATGTTGTCAGCACTAATTCTTCTGCTTTGATATTTATTTTATCCACCTTTTTAGCCAGCCAAGCTCCTCCTTTAACAACCAAATAAAAAATTACTAAAACTATGGGTGTCAGCAAAAGAGGATTGCTTACATGGAGCAAGTTTGCCACAGGTTTCCATATTGGGTTTTGAAGCCCGCTTCCGCCGGCAAAAATTAAATCCAGCAAGGCATCAAGGATAACAAGTCCTGCTAAAATAAGCCACCCAATTTTCTTGGACAAAACTACTTTTTTCATATTTTCATCTGCAAACTTATGTTTTCTTTTTTAATATCAGACCAACTATGACTGTTATTAAACCAACAGCTGTAAGAAATAACCACAAAATCTGACTCGTACCATAAAGAAATGGAACAGTGGGTTTAGCTTGTTCTATGCTTGGTCCGCTTGTTGCACCTGCTAAAAAGCCACATACAATCGCTAAAAGGAAAACCCCTAATCCTATCCAAAAAATTATTTTTCTCATTTTACCTCCTTTTTTATTTCATTCAAGAAGTTCCACAGGCTTCTGCAATTATTGCGTCCTGGCCTTCTTTATTTCCAAACATCTGGTTTAATACTTTATCATTAAGTTGTTCTTCCTTGAAATAGCAATCAGCAGCAGTTATTCCATTCATAATCATAGTATAACGGCATTTTTCATTTTCAAATCCATAAATAGTCATTACGAAATTTTGGTCTCCTTGGCTCATTGTCAATTCAGCAGGAGTACATGTTTGAAAGGATATTCCTAAACAAGACATATCCTTGCATTTTACAGGCCCAGCATCTTGTAAATTATTATTTTCAGCACCAGCAGTGTTTCCATTATTATTTGTAAGAACAAAAAAGATTATTACTAATGCCAAAAGAATTCCAACCCCTATCAATATCCACATGATTTTTTTCATCTTCCAAACAACCAACCAAATAATTTCTTTATAAAATTATTAGAATTAGAGCTTCCTATAGCCCCTCCAGTAATTGTTGATTCCCCTCCACCACCACCTTCACTCCCACTGCTGTCCGAAACCACAGTATTGCCTCCACCATCTCCTACAATTCCTTGCGGTCCTGGATTAACACTATCATTAACTATATTTGGAGCAGGTGACACATCATCATTTTTTTTATCCATAGAAGGGTTATCAACAGTATTACTTCCACTATCTATATCTGACTTTTTCAGGTCTATTGTTTTAATAGCATCATCTATAACCTTAATTTCCTGCTTTATCTCTTCTGCTTTTTCTGTATCTGGCTTAATATTTTGGGAATTAGCTTCAGATTCCTCTACAATTTTGTTAATTTGTTCTCCTGTAAGATAACCTATGTTTCCCTGCTGGTCCACAATAATCTTATCCCCCTGCTTTATTCTTTCTCCATTAATTTTAGACATGCTCATCTTGCAGGTATCATAATCAGAGATTCCCAGTTTGATGCATTCTTCTGGGATTGTAACTTCCTCGTATTCTTTAGAATCTTCACACACTTCCCCCTCTTTGCACATTTTTTGCACTTTCTCAACTTTCTCTACTTTTTGAACCTGTTCAATTTTTTCTACTTTAATCCCTTTCTCCTCCATGATTTTCTTGCATTCTTCTGCTGATATTCCCAGGCACTTTGAAGGCATATTGATCCCAATTCCTTGCTCAATTCTTTTTTCTTCCATTAAACTGCCACATTCTCCAGGATTTGTAACTTCTGCATCCTGACATTCTTTTGGTATTGTGTTAATTATAATATTTTTTTCTATTCTATTCTGGCATTCTAGAGGAGAAACAGCAGTTCTTTCATCAATCATACATTCCTTTGGAATGCCTCCTGTATCTGTTGGGGTAGGAAGAGTTATTCCTAATTTTGCAAGTGCTGCATCACAATCCATGCTTCTAATAAAGGTCTTTCCGTTCATGCAAACAATAGGGATTTCTTCAAAAGTTAGTCCTTGCCTGATTAGATATTCCATTTCAGCTCCAGGAGTTACTACAACAGACTCTTTCCCAACCATTATCACAGCGCATTTTTCAGGGTCAAGTTCTCCTGCACTTTTGCATTCGTCTGGGAATTTTTGCTCTATTTTTATTGTTTCACATTCTTCTCTAGAATATGCTCCCTGGCAGTCAGAAGGTAGCTTAAGCTTTTCACATGCTTCAGGAGTCAAAGCGCCAGCATCAACACATTCTTTTGGAAGATTATTATTTAATGTGAAAGCCTCGCACTCTGTTTTTGTGTAATAGCCGGCATCCTTGCAAGGCCTAGGAAGATTCACAATTTCGTCGCAGGCAGCAGGGTCATAAATCCCTCTTTCTTTGCACTCTCCAGACATAAGTTCCCATTCTTTTCCAGTTGGCTTATTTTCTTCCTTGATTGTATTCAGGCATTGTTTTGGGTCAACTAATTTTCCATCAACAA
>CAZFNY010000063.1:0-4955 GCA_964520275.1 Candidatus Woesearchaeota archaeon
TCTATAGCGAGCGACTTCAGATATTGCGAGCGGTGACCAGTGGTTCTTGACACTTTTTGATAGTGTAATATTTATTTACTTTTTTCTTTTCAAGAACTTTTTCACGACGACAAACCAGATGACATTGGCTATTACAAGAACAATCACTAAAATCAAGAGCAAAGTAGTGGTATTTAAGCCTCCGCTGCCTCTGACAACAACCCTGCCAGTAAGCCCGCTGATTTCGATGGAACTGTCTGTTATTTTCAACTGGATATTTCTCTCTGTGGATTTTTCTCCGTATTTCAGCAAGACCTTTCCGTCATAACTTCCCTGATGCACTCCCCCTGTATCCCAATAAGCAACCATCTCAGATTGAGCCAAGGCATCTATATCATAAGTAGGAGACTTGAAGTCAGCCATAATCTCTCCTTCAGCGTTATAAACCAAGATGTTAAGGTAAACCTCTTTCAAATCATCTGACCACTTGTTCTCAACCAAAGCATTAAACTTCGCTATTTCGCCAAGCTGGAAATCCCTGACAACAATATCTTTGATCTCAAGCATCATTTCTCCTACATTAAATTCTTTTTCTAGTTTGACAGCCTCATTATCATAAAGGAGTGTGACAACTGCCATATATTTTCCAGGATTGACACTCGGAGTCCATTCTGCAAACAGCTCTTTTCTCTCCAGGCTATTCAAAGAGATACTATTTGTTTCAATAGTTGCAACTTTCTCGTTTAGAGAAGTATAGATATCAATTACAGCTTTCAGATTGACAATGTCTAATTTGCCTCTGCTAGTTACAGGAATTATAAAATTTATTTTATCTCCAGAGCTCATGACATTGACCTCTGCTTCAACATATTTGTTTGGATATGGCACATAAACATGAAGCTGAGTAGCAACTCCGACAGTAGCTCCGACAAAAGTGCCCTGCTCTTCAAGATTTTTCGGCATTTCCAGAGCAACAATCTCTGCCTCATACAGCCCTGGCTTTTCAAATTTCTGTGGAAGATTTACAGAGTATGTAAAGGACTTTGATTCTTCTGAAGTAGAAAAGCTCGTATAAGTCTGCTTCAAAGTCACATACTCTGCCAGCTCTCCCCTCACCATAAAAACAACCCCCATATCCTTGTGCTCTGAATTGACAACAGAAAAAGAAACCTCTCTCTGCAATCCTGGCTCAAAATTCACAGTAGTCCTTCCAGGAGTTATCCCTATTGCTGATGTTTGTGAAATTGATAAAATAAAAACTAAAAATACAAGGGTAATAACTAAAAAAACCTGAACAATATAATTAATCTTGGATTTATCATTAACAACTTTTTTTGGGAGGGTGGGTGGGGGAAAGTTAGGGGGATATCTAAATATATTTATCTCTTCCCTATCTCCATCTAATTTTTTCATTTTCATCATTTTTGTTTTCCTTCATAACTTGAATTGTCTTTTGCAACTTCTGTTGACTGCTCTGTCTCTAGACTGATTCCAGTTGTGATTCCTCCTTTCTTTTTTGTCACATCCAAATCAACAGTCCCCGAATTCTCAAGAAGATTTTTTTCTTCTCCTTCTCTTAGATTAAGGCCGACATGTCCTTGGATAGTAAAACTCTGGACTTTACTTTCTTTAAGCCAATTCTTGACCTTCCAGTAATATGTGCCAGGAGGAAGAGTTATCTCTGAACCTTCTTCAGCAATTATAGAATTTGTGAAATCAACATCTGTTGAAATAAGAATCTGGTCCCCATTTTCAATCTCAAAAACAAAATCAGGGTCAGACACAACCTGGCCTGCAATAGGAGAGATTGCTGTTGGTGAGTTAGAGATAAACAGATAAGCCAGTATTCCAGCAACTAAAAAAGCCTCTGCTATCACAATTTTCTTCTCCAAATTTATTTTCTTATTTTCCATTTAATACTACCCTCCTTTTTGCGCCCTATAGCTCGCTATAAACTGAACCAAAGCACTTCTGGCTCCAGACCCTCCATCCCATACTGGTGGCATAGTAACATTAATATCAATCTTTGCGCTATCTGTAGCATCACTCCAATTAAAATCAGCAATTGCTTTTTCCAGAGTAGATGAATTAGGAACTGGGACCCAGCTTGTTTTGCTTAAAGCCCAATTAAAACTGCCAGGCTCTAATGTAACATTATCTATTTTATATCTAAAGTAATTAGAGGGATTTACAACAGTCTGCCATAAATTTGTAGAATTTATAGTTACATCAACAGGGCAGTTTCCAGTATTTTCTAAAACAAAAGGAGGTGGGCTGCCATCGGTGGTATCATTGGTTGCATCTTGAGAAAGCACACCAAAATTAACAGTTCTTGTTGTCATATTTATATCCACCAAAGAGCTTATATTCAGTCTCCACTCAGGGCTCCATTGCCCCCAACCATAGCTGTCATTAGCCCTGACTTTCCAAGTGTAATAATAATTATCATCAATCAGATATTGCAGATAATCCTGCAAAGTGTGATTCTCAGTTATATAAGGAAAGCCAGAAGTTATTGTTAATAATCTATTGTCTATAGAACATCCTCCCCAGCAAGTTATATTCAATTCATAAGCCTTTATGTCTGCCTCTCCATCCAAATCAGTTCCATTCCACACAAACATCGGAGTCCTGTTTGTTGTTTGGTTATTATCTGGAGGAGACACCAACTCCACTGTTGGAAGATTATTTTGAGGAATGTCCACACTCCCAGATTGTGTTCCTGTGTCATACCCTCCTTTAGCACAACTTATATTATAACTATAAATCCCATAGTTTGAAAAATTCCTATTATACTCCCAAGCAGAAGAGCTCGAATTCCAGACCATGTCTGCAGAAACAGAGTCATTGAATCTTATTTTGCAATTTGAATCCTGATAAACATAAATATAATCCATAGAATAAACTGCAGCAAGCTCATTCACCCCATCCTGATTTGCATCAGCACTATCTATTCCCTGGCCAGAGCCGGAAATAAAGCCTATAGAACCATAGCCCTGAAGAGTTGAACCCCAGATTAATCCCCCTGTTCTATTCAGCACTATTAAATCGCTGGAATTTGTCCCAGCTAATATCTCTTCAGAAGCGTCGTCATTAATATCAAAAATCCTAATGCTGTAAATTAATTTCCCAGATAGAGGATAACTCCATAACATTGCAGCATTATTATCATATCCGTAAATATTAGTATTATCCGCAAAGACTATATCATCTTCATAACCATCTAAATCCAAGTCTGCCCTTGCTAATTCATATATATTATTGCCTAAATTATTTATGTTATAAATTGACTGAGCGTCTGTGAAAGTGGCGCCATAAGTTCCATTGAATCTAAATCCTCTAATCTTAGAATTAATCGCCACCAAAATCTCATCTTCATAACCATCATTATTCAGATCAAGAGTGACTCCATTGGAAAAAAGAGAAGACCCCAAAGAAGTTGTGTTAAATAAAAGTTTTCCAGACTCATTAAATGCGACAAATGATGCAAATCCCCCCCCACAAATATTATGGTCAAAAAATACAGGGTCATTATTTTTTCCACCTCTATCTAAATCTCCAACATGCACTTCCTCAGCATTTCTGCAAACACCAGTAGTGTTCCAAATTTGGTTTCCAGTAGAGTTATAGGCATAATAAGAACCACTTGAAATTCCTGATTGAGGATTTATTATCTCAAGATAAGGATCTTCAGTAAGATTAACAAAGACTGCAATAGCGTTGGAATCTCCATTATTTACAATAGTCCAGACAGAGGTTCCGTTAAAAAAATATCTTTCAACTCTTCCAGCATAGCCTACAACAATGTCATTTTCATAACCATCATGGTCTATATCCCCTACTGCAAATTCAAAGGTCATGCCTTGATAAGAACCGGTTTTACTCCAATAAGGAGTACCATTACTGTAAAAAGATTGGACAATCCCCTGCCCCCAAGTTCCTGTAGCTCCAGCAGTAACAACTTCATCTTTAAATCCATTATTGTCAAGATCTGCAAAACGAACTGCCTTTGAGCCATTATAAACAAAGTAATCTCCGTAACTCCACACCACTCTTCCAATATTTCCAATCTTCGAAGAAGCATAGCTTGCATTAAATTTGACAGACTCGTTTGCTCTTTTTCCTGTTTCATTAAAAATTGTCAGGGAAGTAGTGTAGTTCTGGATTGTTACAGAATTACTGATATTCCAGCCAGAACTGGCGCTTCCATCTGTAGCGCTTATATTGCAGAAAACAATATTATCATGGTAAGTCATATCAGAGCTTAAATTAGCAGTAAAATTTGTTCCAGCAGCATAGCCAGTTATATTTTGCGTGAGAATCTTTATACTGTCTCTATACCATAAGACACTGACATTCAAGTTTTGAGATTCTGCATCTGTCACATTAAATTCACAGCGCATTGTTGAATTTGTATAAGCTGTGCTTGGATTTAAAGAAACCGTTCTTGGGATAGGAGGTTCATTTACAATTAAAACTCCATTGCTCAAAATAGTGTTTCCGTCACCATACGCATCATTAGGAGTAACCATAACACTCCAGTTTTCTCCTACTTTAAGCTCCTGGCTCCTAATCTTTTCAAGCGATTTGTTAGCAAGTCCTGCCTGATAAAGATCAAAAATCTGCTGAGAGCTCAAACTTCTATTAAAAATTAAAACCTCATCAATTGTTCCGTTGAAGTAATTTCCTGGCCATCCTTCATTACCTATGAGTATAGGAGTATCAGAACTATAAATTAGATCAAGGAGTTTTGTCTCATTTAAAACACCATTCAGATAAATTGAGACATGAGTTCCATTATAAGTTCCAACAAGATGATACCACTGTCCTATTGTTAAATTTCCATCAATATTGACCCAAACACTATTAGTAGTAGTTCCATCCCTATTAAACTGAAAGCCTAGAGTGTTAGTATCACAAGTAGGAAGATCTTCTCCTCCAAACATCAACTGCCAACTCCAAGGAGGGTCTTCTGT
>CAZFNY010000064.1:0-4942 GCA_964520275.1 Candidatus Woesearchaeota archaeon
CATTCTAGAACATCCATACCAGTGTTATCCTGCATAAAAGGAACTAATTTAACAGGGTTAATATTAAGAAGTCTAGCCATGATTATTTTATTTAATTGTCCGTGAGCAACTATCAATAAATTTTCTTCTTTATTCTTAGTTATTTCATTTAAGAATTTATCCAATCTTTTGAGATTATCTTTATCTTCTTTTTTCCATTTTTTTCTATCTTGTTTTATTGTTTTACTTTCCCATTCTCTTAAAACAACAGTTATTGTCAAAGGGATTTTTAATTTGTTTTTTAGTATCTCTGCTGTTTCTCTTGCTCTTTCTAAATCGCTAGAATAAATCTCTTTTATTGAAATCTTTTTTAATTTTTTTGAAAGCAATTTTGCCTGTTTTTTACCTTTACTTAAAAGTTTCCCATTATGAGTCTCTGATTCATGTTTTCCATGTCTCACTAAAATTATTTTCATTCAAACATCTCTAGCGCTAGTTTAATTCTTTGTTTTGTGTTTATGGTTTTTCCGAAATCTTCATTGGCAATGTCTTTCTGGCCTGCATAGCTTGCAAGCTCCCATATGGAGATTCCCAAAAGTCTTGCGGTTTTTTCCATAGAGATTCCGTGCTCGTAGATTTTTGAAGCCTTGTTGATAGAAGCTTTTCTGAAAACATCCTGAATATATCTTTTCAGATTGCCAGATAAACCATCAATTTTTTTTCTTATGTCTTGTATGTGCTCTCTTAAATGGATTTCGTCATCTTTTTTCAGTGCATCTATGCTTTGCTCAATTCCCATAATCAATCCATTGTAGAATTTAGTCCATCCTTTTTGCGTCTTGTAGCTTTGGCGTTCAATTATCTTGCTCAGAGAATAAACAATGACTGCAACAGCAACATTGTCTGGATCCTGGCTTATAGACGCTGTGTGGATTGTCTGGTTGCTGAACTCGTTAAGCTTCATGACATCCCGCTCTTTCAGAGCTTTTTTTGTCTCTTCAAGAATCTTTAAGATGTTTTCTCTTTCCTGCATGAATGATTATATACAAAATAGTTAATAAATCTTTATAAATAACCTATATTTATTCTTAACATGTTAATAAAAGACTTTAGAAAAACAGCTTCTCCAGAACAAAAAAAGGTTATAGATGAAATAGTTTCTTTACATCAAGATTGGAGTGAGTATTTTAAGTTATATGAACAAGAATAAGGAGAAATTGATAGAACTGTAAGCTCTTTGAGAAATGAACATGGGATAGAGACCCAGGTAGTAAATGATTGGGATGATTTACTGCTTGTAGATGTAGATTCAGTTATTCCAAGAAGAGATAACTATGCAGACAAGGTTAAAGAGGTTTTAACAGAGATGAAAGTGCTTTATGTTCATGCTGTAAACGATTTAGATATGGGCCATCTTGATTATTTTGGAAGACATTATCAAAAAATAGTGTGTGAGCCTCTTCCTTCACATTAGATAATAAAAATTATATCCTCAAAACTTTTATACTCTGATTTCTTATCCTAATCATGACCAAAGTCGTACTTGATACAAATTTCATCATGACCTGCGTAAAGCAGAAGATTGATTTTTTTGAAGAGCTTCAGTTTATGGGATTTAAGATACTGGTTCCAAAACAGGTTGTCAGTGAATTGAAAAAAAACAAGGCAGAAGTAGCCTTGACTCTGCTGGAAAGAGAGAGAAATTCATTTGAAGTTATTGACTTGGGCGTGAATTATGTTGACAAAGGGATTATTAAATTTGCAAGCCAAAATCCAGAAATCACAATTGCAACGCTTGACAAAGAAATTAAAAAAGCAGTAAAGAACCAAAAAGTGATTATCAGGGGAAAAAAGAAGCTGGAAGTTGTTTGATTTTTTAAGAAAAGCTTTAAAAAGCAACTTTTGTTTTAATTTTTAATATGTTCTATATAACAGAAGTTGATGATTATGTACGAGTAGAATCAAAGCTATTTGGATTGCCAACTCTAAATGCTGTTGAAGAGCAGCTCAAAGAAACGTATTCTAATTACTATGACGAGGAGCTGGGAAGAGTTGTAGCAGTCATAGATATTTTGAATGTTGGTGAAGGGATTATTATCCCTGAAGATGGCGCGGTATATTACAGCTCAAAGTTCAAATTGCTTACATGGAGGCCAGAACTGCAAGAGCTTGTGTTTGGGGAGATTGCCGAGATTGTTAATTTTGGAGCTTTCATAAACATGGGCGCAATGAAAGGGATGATTCATATTGGCCAGACAATGGAAGATTATGTAAGTTTTAGCAAGGCAAGCTCACTTCTTGGAAAGAATTCTAAGAGAAGCTTGAAAGAAGGAGACCTGTGCATGGCAAGAATTGTCGCTATAAGCCACAAAGGAGAAGAGCCTAAAATTGGATTGACCATGAGACAGCCAGGACTTGGAAAACTAGAATGGATTAAAGAAGACCAGGCTAAAAAAGAAAAACTGGCAAAGCTTGCCGCAAAAGAAGAAGAACATGCGATTAAACCTAAAGGAGGAAAAAAGAAAAAATGAAACCCAAAGCTTGTAAAATATGCCATAGAATATATGATGTTGGGGAAAAATGCCCTAACTGCGACGCAAGAGAATCAACAGACAGTTTTAAGGGAAGGATAGTTGTCTTAAATCCAGAAAAGTCAGAGATAGCTCTGAAATTAAAATTAAAAGGCAAGGGAAATTTTGCCATCAAGACAAGATAATGGAAATTCTTAGAATGCATAAGGAAACAGAGAATCCCCTGATGAAAAGAAAAGAAGTAGAGTTTTACGTAAAATCAGAAACTGCTCCAAGCTATTTAGATGCTTTAAGTTTTATTGCCAAGCATTTCTCAACAAGCCCAGAAACAATCAGGATAAAAAGAATTAATGGAAAATTTGGCTCAAGAAATTTTTTAGTTAGTGCAAATGTTTATCACTCAGAAAAAGACCTTGATAACACTGAATCTTTCTCAAAAAAGGAAAAAGATAAGATGAATAAATTAAATAAACCTGTGGCAGAGGCTGTTCCTGCCCAATAAAATTGATATGGGAAAGAAAAAAGTAGGAGCTAAGAAGGGCAAGAAACCACACAAAAACAAGCCTACCAGCAAGAAATATTCAAAATACAAGATAGAAGGGGATAAAATTACAAGAGACAAGTTCTGTCCCAGGTGCGGACCAGGAGTTTTCTTGATGAACGCCAAAGACAGGCTTTACTGCGGAAAGTGCCATTATTCTGAGTTTGAGACGAAGAAATAATTAAATTTATTTACGTCCATAAATTTTACTTTAATCTACAATTTTATCTAAAATATCTAAAACATGGTCGGATAATGATTTTTCTTTACCTTGTGAAGTGGGTGCTTCGGCTTCTGCAGGTTTATATAGTTTTTTGTCTTTTATTGTTTCAACATCTAAAGGAACAATATTTGTTTCAGCTCCCCAAGAGTTAAGTGCTTCGAGAACATTTATTGGATTTGTTCCTTCTCTGTTAAGATTAATATGCCCATAAATAGTTATTGCTGGAATCTCTCTGAATAATGAATATTTGTGTTTAAATATGGTGGGCTTATAGGTTTCTTCTCCTATTTTTTCTCCCTCTCCTATTTTGTTTATACTCCCCCCACAAACATTGTCTCCACAAAGAACACTCATATCTACAGAAAAAGGTTCTGGTGTTGAAATCCACAAACCATCTCTTGTTCTAACAAAATTCATTCCGTGTGATTCTAACTTTTCACCAAGTTGTTGCGCTATATAATTAGTTATTCTATCTCGATCATACTTTAGGGTAATAAACAGATATTCCTCTCTTGTTCTCGCAAGATCGCTAAAAAATTCTCAAGGATTTTCTGTAACAAAAGAACCAAGGTCTTTGTTTCCCTGCACTCTTTTACTAAATTCAATTTTCATGTAAAAGGATTAATTTAAGTATATTTAAATCTTTCTTTTTTGTAATTACTTTACAATAACAAATAGATTGAGGGAATAACAAAATTTGGATAGATATATTCCTTAGGGAGATTTTAGAGTGTTTATTGCACATAATATCTGCTCTACCAACTAAAAAAGTTTTTATATTCTTAAAATTTGGTTTATACATGGATAGGAGAATATTAAGTTCTGTATCTCTGGCGATATCTTTAATAGTACTTAGTTTACCTAACTTTAATTTTACTGGAGCAGTCATAGCAGAAATTTCATATGGCCAAAATCTTATTTATATTCTTTCCTTGATATTTTTTATTGCTTCTGTATTTTTGTTTTTGTCAAAGAAATCTCTGGACGCTATAATTATTCCTACTGGGACATTGGAAGCAGACATAGATCGGACTAATAAAGCTCTTTCTGAAAAATATAAACTAAAGAATGATGGATATTTTCTGATTAGTGGTTATAAAGGAGAAGGACTTAACCAAATGAGAAAAGGACAGCCTTACAGAATTTATAAACATCTAAGGGATAATGGTGTTCTTCCAAAAGATATCAGAATAGAGGGTAAATCTCACAATACTATGGAAAATGTGCTTTATACTCTTAAAAAGATGAAAGAGATGGAAGAAAAAATAGGAAAAAAGAAGCCTCTTGACATTGCATTTGTATCTTCTCTGGATCATCTTAAAAGATTTAATGATTTTTATCAAAAAGCCATAGAAATTGGCCTTATAAACAAAAAAGATTTTAGATTTCATAAAATAGAGGCTGTGGGTGCTGGAGAAGAACCTGGATATGAAGATTCTTTTTCAAGAAAGATATTACACAATTATAAACTAAGAAGAATGGGAAGATACAGGACGAAAAAAGGTAGCATTAAGTATGCTAAAGGAGAAGATTTTTTGGTTAGATTAGCTAGAAAAATAAAGAGAAGAAATGATGATGAGAGATGAACAGGAGAGGGGGAATAGATAAGTTTGAAAGTGACATCCTCTCACACACTAAAGTGTGGAGCTTCCTGAGTCCAACCTAATC
>CAZFNY010000065.1:0-4929 GCA_964520275.1 Candidatus Woesearchaeota archaeon
TGATAACAAAATGGCTTTATCTTTCTTCTCTTTTAGAAGAGAGTTTTGAGACGCAGAAAAAACTTGTTGAGTATCTAGCTAAAAGAGGGGCTAAAATTGCGTTTAATCCAAGCGAGTATTTGATAAGGAAGAAGAATATTCATTCTATTTTAAAACACTGCGAGGTTTTAGTATTAAATAAAGAAGAGGCACAATTGCTGGTTTCTAGGGGGGATTTGTTGGAGGGGCTTTATAATCTAGGGCCAAGAATAGTTGTAATCACAGACAAGGATAAAGAGATTACTGCTTATGATGGGGACAAAAAATATTCTTTGAAACCACACAAAGTCAAGGTTGTTGAAAGGACAGGAGCAGGAGATGCTTTTGCTTCTGGTTTTGTTGCTGGCCAGATTATTGGAAAAGACATTGACTGGAGTCTGAGGCTTGGATTAGAGGAGAGTGAATCAGTCATAAGATATTTTGGAGCAAAGAATAAATTGTTGAGGAGGAAGTTGAGGTGATATCTTTAAAAAAAATCACTACCAAAGGAAAGGCTTTGTTTTTGGCATATGATCAAGGGCTGGAGCATGGTCCGAGTGATTTTAATGACAAAAATGTGGATCCAGAATATATCATTGATATTGCTAAAAAGGGAAAATACAATGCTGTTGTTTTTCAGAAAGGAATTGCAGAAAAATACAAGGATG
Organism: Candidatus Woesearchaeota archaeon; assembly: GCA_964520275.1. Taxonomy (GTDB): domain Archaea; phylum Nanobdellota; class Nanobdellia; order Pacearchaeales; family GW2011-AR1; genus CAZFNY01. Next base: position 687 of record CAZFNY010000065.1, read on the forward strand.
AGATAAAAAAATCGCGGGTTCCTCTGATTATCAAACTAAATGGAAAAACAAATCTTGTTAAAGGAGATCCAATTTCTGTCCAGCTTTGCAGTGTTAGTGAAGCAATAAAACTCGGAGCCAAAGCTGTTGGTTACACAATTTATATTGGAAGTATCCATGAGGCAGAGATGTTTAAGGAGTTTGAGAAGATTGAGAGAGAGGCTCATTCCAAAAAAATTCCTGTTATTGCTTGGATATATCCTAGAGGAAAAGGAATCAAAGGGAAATCAGAAAAAGAGTTGATGGCTTATGCTGCTAGAACAGGCTTGGAGATTGGAGCAGACATAGTAAAACTGCAATATGATGGAAAGGTAAAGGATTTCCAATGGGCTGTTAAATCTGCTGGAAAAACAAAAATTGTTGTTGCAGGAGGAGTCAAAAAAGACAAGATTCTTTTTTTGAAGCAGGTTAAGGAAATAATGAGTTCTGGTGCTATAGGACTAGCTATTGGCAGAAATGTCTGGCAGGATAAAAATCCCTTGGAAATAACAAAGAAAATAAAAAAGGTGATTTGGAAATGAAGAAATATATTTATTGGACACCAAGAATTTTAAGCATAATCTTTATTTTATTCTTAAGCTTGTTTGCGTTGGATGTCTTTGAAGGCAATTCTGGATTTTGGAACACATTCCTTGCTTTGCTTATTCATTTAATTCCTAGTTTTATTTTAATAGTTTTATTAATTATTTCTTGGAAACATGAAATAGTCGGAGGAATTGCTTTTATTTTAGGAGGATTGCTTTATATTATTTTATTATTGATACGTCCTGGATTTGAATTATATAAGTTATCATGGAGTATGATTGTTGCAGGGCCTGCATTTGCTATTGGGATTTTATGGATTTTAAACTGGAAGAAGAGGAAGAGGGGAAAAAGATGAAAAAACCAACAATAATAATTAATTTCAAGACATACAAGCAGGGAAAAAAGGCTGTGAAGCTGGCTAAGGAAATTGAAAAAATTGGAAAGGAATTTATTATTGGAGTTCAGGCAAGTGATATTTATGAGATTGCGAAAGCTACAAGATTGAGAGTTTTTGCAGAACATGTTGATTATTTTGAACCTGGAAGACATACTGGATTTGTTATCCCAGAAGCTATAAAGAAAGACAGAGCTGAAGGAAGTTTTTTGAATCACTCTGAGCACAAACTTAAATTTGATGTTTTGAAAAAAACAATCAACAGATGCAAGAAAATTGGTTTGAAGACTGCGGTTTTTGCTGGGAGTCTGAAAGAGGCTTTTAAGATAAAAAGATTAAAACCGAATTATCTTATTATTGAGCCTCCTGAACTTGTAGGGGGGAAGATTTCTGTTTCTCAAGCAAAACCTAATTTGATTAAGGAAATTGCTAAAAAATTAAAATATAAATTTCTTATTGGTGCAGGAATCCACTCTAAAAAAGACGTTGAGATTACAATGAGGCTCGGAGCTTCTGGAATTGCTGTTTCTAGTGCTATTGCTAATGCAAGAAATCCTGGGAAGAAGCTGAAAGGGTTGTTAGAGTAAACTATTTAAGTGAAAATTGTTTCTTAGATTTGTAAAATATAGGGGTGAATTATGAAACTAGTCAATAGACCGTGGGGAGATTTTAAGGAGTTTGTGAAGAATAAAAAATGTACTGTGAAAATTCTTGAAATTAAATCCAGGCAAGAATTAAGCCTCCAGTATCATAATAAAAGAGAAGAAATGTGGTATTTTTTAGATAAGGCTGCTGTTCAGCTGGGAGACAGGAAAATCAAAGTAAGTCCTGGGGAACTTGTTAAGATTCCAAAGAGAAAATCGCATAGAATTATTTCTTTAGGCAATAAGGTCAGAGTTTTAGAAATTTCTATTGGGCATTTTAGCGAACTAGATGAAAAGAGGCTGGAGGATGAATATGGTAGAAAGTAATAGATATGCCGCTTTCGTCCAGGCTTGGCCGAAATGGAGGTTGGAAGATGATTATGGTCGGAAATAAGGTTGTTGCTGTGGATTTAGGAGGAACAAATTTAAGAGCTGCTTTAGTCAGAGATGGAAATATTTTAAATTATGTAAAAAGGCCAACCCCAAAAACAAAAGAGGGGCTTTTGAAGGTTTTGATAGAAGTTATCTCAGAAGTTTTTGGCTACGATGTCAAAGCCATAGGTATGGGAAGCCCCGGGCCATTAAAAAATGGAGTCATATTAAATCCGCCGAACATAGCTTTGAAAAATTTCAATCTTAAGAAGTTTTTGAGGAATAAATTTAAGGTTAGAGTAGAAGTTGAAAATGATGCAAAATGCGCTGCGCTTGCTGAAATGACTTATGGGGTGAAGAAAAAGAATTTTGTCATTCTGACATTGGGAACAGGGATAGGGGGAGGGATAATAATCAATGGAAAGTTGTACAAGGGAAGGGGAAATGCAGGAGAGATAGGACACACAATAATAGATGACGACAAAGATATTGAAACGCACTGGCAGAATTACAGAAAAATGTCCAAAAAATATTTCGGCAAAATCCTTACTATCAATGAGCTCTGCAAATCCCGGGACAAAAGAGCCAGAAAAATAATAAAATATGTCTCTCTTTATCTTGGCCAGGGAATAGCAAATATAATTGATGTTTTTGACCCTGAAGTTATTGTGCTGATGGGCGGGGCGAGAGAAGCAGGCAATAAGTTTTTGAACCAGATAAAAAAAGAAGCTTATAAATTTGCGCTGGTCAAATCCAAGACTCTAATAGTTTGGAGCAGAATTAAATATCCTGGGTTGCTTGGAGCGAGCTTGCTGGTGAGAAGATGAAAAAAGGGTTTGATAAAAAAATCAGAAGAGAATGGAAAAACATTATATTTAATAGTTTATTTGCACTTTTTACATTATTGATTGTAATCATTTTCTATAAAAACATTATTTTAACTACAATAATAGTTGGAATAATATCTATTTTAGGTTTAATTAAATGGAAATCAAAAGTTACTTTATGGGTATTTTTATTTGGGGCAATTTTTGGATCTTTAACCGAGTTAATTGCAATAAACTTTGGAATATGGTATTATTCTATTTCTAACATCATTAATATTCCTCTATGGCTTTTTTTAGTTTGGGGAAATGCTGCAGCATTTTTATACCAAACAGGAGTAGAGTTAAACAAATTAGGGGGTTAAAAAATGAAAATCATAGAAAAAGTCAGGGTTCCAGTGAGAGTTGATTTTGCAGGAGGAACAACAGACATAGAGTATTTTGCAAACAAGTATGGGGGAGCTGTCTTGAATGCTGCCATAGACAGATATGTTTTAGGAAAACTTGTCAGAAAAAGCAAGAAAACCCACCTTGAATACACTGGCAAGATTCCAACTTCAAGCGGACTTGGAACTTCTGGAGCCATGAATGTGCTTTGGTTGGCTCTAATCCAGAAGACAAAAGACCGAAAAGAACTGGCAGACATGGCCTATAATATAGAACAGGTAATGGGAGTTGTTGGGGGAAAACAAGATCATTATGCTGCTGCATTTGGGGGAATCAATCTCTGGGAATTTAAACATAAAAAAGTTATCAGGACTCCTGTTAAACTTAAGGTTGATTTTATCAAGGAGCTGGAAGGCAGATTGGTCTTGGTTTATACTGGACTGCCTCATTTTGAATCAACTGCAAATAAAAATATGATTGATAATATAAAAAGAGGATTGTATGTAAAGAATTTAATTAGAATTAGAAATATTGCAAAAGAGATGAAATCTGCTTTGCTGAAGAGGGATTTGGAGAAATTTTCTTTTTTAATGAATGAAGAGACAGAGAATAGAATACAGCTTGATAAGGCTGTTCTTCCTCCAGGAGCTCAAAAGATTATTGCAGAAGGCTTTAAGAATGGAGCAATCAGCGCAAAAATCTGCGGTTCTGGAAATGGGGGGAGTATCTTATTTTTTGGCAACAAGAAAGAACTGAAGAAGAAATTTGGAAGCAGCGTCATTGACTTCAGGTTTGATTTTGAAGGGTTAAAGTGGGGGTGAGAGAAAGTAGTTTACCTTTACTATCATTAAATATTTAAAGGTTTTTTGTTTGATTTAATTATGAAAAAGAGGGGAATAGCAAGCAGGGTTCAAAGAGTTTTGATTGTTGTTTTGGCTTCTGTGTTTTTTATTGAATTAATTCTTCTTATGGATACACAACTAACTGGAAATCCTGTTAAGGGGATTTTGGATAGTGTTGTTCAAGGTTCAGAGACTTTGCCCTCTACTCCTTCGTGT
>CAZFNY010000066.1:0-4886 GCA_964520275.1 Candidatus Woesearchaeota archaeon
TTCGTGCAGGTCCGGATCATCTGCACATTTTTGTTGCTGATTGCAAGAACATTGCACCTTGCAAATTAATTCAGCAATTGAAGGGTTTCTCCTCGAGAATGATGAGAAAAAATCATTGGAATTTGTTTAGAAGTTATTTGTGGGAGATAAATTTTGGAGTGAAGGGTATTTTTGCAGAAGCATTGGCTCAACAACAACAGAAGCAGTTGAGTATTACATAAAACACAGCCAAGATAAACATTGGAAAGATTATGAAACTTATCAAGAAAGATTGAGTTAAAAATAGACGCCCTGACTTTAGTCTGTGGGTAGTTCACATTTCTTTTTTCTGTAAACTATTTTTCCAGAAATTTCAAAGTTGAAGCTCTTAATACTGGTCTTATGCTTTCTGTTGTCTCTTTTTTATTTGGTTTTTTCATCACTATAACTTTTTCTATGCTTTTGACTAAGGTTGCTTCTTTGAAAGATGCTCTTGCAGTTGAAACTGGCAGACTTGTGGCAATCTATTCTCTTTCAAAACATCTTGGCAAAAAATTTCACGAGAAAATAGCCGAGAGGATTGATAATTATACCAAAATAACTTTAAGAGATTATACACAGTATGAAAAAGGCAGAGAAATTATTTATGGGATGTATGAAGATGCTTCTCTGATGGAAATTAAAACTCTTTCTGAGAATGAAATAGTAGGTTCTTTTTTCTATATTTTGGGTGAGCTTGAGCCTGTAAGGGAAAAGTTGGAGTATTTGACCAGCCGGAGACTGGAATGGTCATTGAAACTTTCTAGTTATGTCTTTGGGTCTCTTTTAATAATCCTGCTTTTTTTGAATAGGGGAGATTCTTTCACTAATGCAATATTTGTCATTCTTTCTACAGTGATTGTTTTTGTATTCTTGATAATAAAAGATTATGACCGTTTGAGAATCGGTGATTATGCCTACAATATAAGCAATTCTGAACAGCTTTTTGATTTAATTGGCAAGGAAAGATATTATCCCGAATCAATTTTAAGCAGAGTAGAGCTTGAAGATGGGAAGAAATATAGGATTGGTTTTTTAGACAGGAAGACTCATCAAGAAAAAATTATCTTAATGACTTATTCTCCTGGTTTTAGCAATAGGGTTGCAGATTTGATTAAAAAAATTACAAACAGGAAAGGATGATATCTTTTAGATAAATTTAATAATTAACACTTTCTATCTTTAGTATGGCAAGACAATTATCTTTTGAAGAGAAATTAGAGCAGATAAAAAGGAACACAGAAGAGATAATTGGTTTAGAAGATTTGAAGAATTTATTAAAAAAGCAAAAACAACCTAAAGTTTATTGTGGATATGAGCCTTCTGGCTCCATGCATCTCGGGCATTTTGTCACAATCACAAAATTAATGGATTTAGAGAAAGCAGGGTTTAAGGTTGTTATTCTTTTGGCAGATATTCACGCCTTGCTGAATAGAAAAGGAAATGAAAGCGATATAAAAAAAGAGGTTGACAATTGGAAAAAAACAGTCAATGCAATCGGGATAAATGCAGAGGTTGTTTTGGGAAGTGGTTTTCAATTTGAAAAGAATTATCAATTAGATGTTATGAAGTTGGCTCAGGCTTCAACAATAAATAGGGGATTGAGGAGCATGCAGGAAATTGCTAGAGATGTAGAACACGCAACAATCTCTCAATTATGGTATCCTTTGATGCAGGCAGTTGATATAAAACACTTGAAGGTTGATGTTGCTCTTGGAGGAATGGAGCAGAGAAAGGTTCATATGATTGCAAAAGATATGAAAAAAGAATTAGGATATGAGTTTATTGCCCTACACACACCATTAATAACTTCTTTAAAGGGGCCTGGCCAGAAGATGTCAAAGAGTCTTCCTGGAAGCAGTATAAGTGTTACTGATTCTATAGAAGAAATAAAAAAGACAATTGCTGGAGCGTATTGTCCTGAAAAAGAAATCAAAGAAAACCCTATTTTGCAGATTGTTAATTGGATAATTTTTCCTAGATTTGAAACCATTGAGATAAAACGACCAGAAAAATTTGGGGGAAATCTAAAAGTAAATAATTATCCTGAACTGGAAAAAATCTATTCTTCTGGAAAATTGCATCCGATGGATTTAAAAAATGCTGTGACAGATTATTTATGGAAGATTATTGAGCCAATAAGAAAGAATTGGAAGTGATTACTAATTGAACAGATTTAGAGAAAACAAAAAATTACATGTGTTGTATGGGAAGCGTATAGTTAATTTTAAAAACTTTTGATTATTTACTTTGCTATGAGTAAATCAACTCCTTGGAAGATTGGAATGGGTGTGGGCGCATCTTTATTGGGGGCATATATTGCACTAAACTCTAAAGGAAATTTTGTGGAGGTTGTTGTGGGAATTACTATTGCTGCATTTGGCGTTTCTTTAATAGCTTCAAACTAAAATGAACAAAACTGATTTAGAGAAAAATATCTTAGATTTATCATATAAAAGAAACTTGCAATTAATGAACATAATTTTAATATCTGGGATAGGTACTTTTTTTGCATATCTTGGCGGATTAATATTAAACTCAGAAAAAAGCTTGCCATATACTTTTGCGATTATCTTAATCGGAACCATTACCTTTCTTATCTACAGAAATATAAATGAAAACTTGAGAGAAATATCTACAAAGATCAAGAATCTGATTTAATTATCTCGTCTTGAACTCAATAACATCCAAATCCTTTAAGACATGATTAAGGCCGACTTTTTGGCCAGAGAATTTGGAAGAGGGGCCCCAGATTCGTGTTTCTTTCACATTTTTTGTAAATCCTTTTAAGATTTTTTCTGCAATATTCTTGACACTTGAACCAGGGCTTAAAATTACTGGCTTAGGAGATTTTTCTTTTCCTGGTTCTTTTGTGAAAACCCTGATTTTTCCAAAACTTTTGAATATTTTTTCTTTAAGCTCCTCGAGCCCTTCTTGGTCTTTGGTGGAAATAATTACATAATTATGCTTTTTGCTTTTTAATGTTGCATCTATTTTTCGTAATTCAGACTCAGATTTATCTTTGTTGTTGAAGACAATTATCTTTTTTGCTGGTGACCTTAAAAAAGGCTCAATCTTTTTTATGTCTTCAAGATTATTTATTAAAATTAAAAGAGTGTCTGTTCCGTAAACAATGCCCTTATCATAATCTTTTGACTCTATTGCAGGAATTTCAATAATCTGTATACTTGCTCCTTGATAGCTCATCATGCCTATTGCCGGATTTTGTGTTGTGAATTCAAACTCAGAGATTTCTGGTTTTGCATTTGTCAGAATTGATAATAAAGAGGATTTTCCAGAATTAGTGAAGCCAACAATAACTGCCTGCATGTCTTCTTTTTTTATTCCTGGCTTGCCTTTTCGAGATTTTTTTGTCTTTTCAAGCTGTTGCTGGAGTTTTTTATAACGCAACCTGAGCTGTGCAAGAAGATTTTCACTGCTTTTGTGCTTTGGAGCTTTTCTTATCATGTCTTCTAAAGCAGTCAGTTTTTCTTCTAAGGTTTTAGCTTGCAGATATACTTTTTCTGCAGCAATATAATCGGGATGAGCGTTGACTGGCATGCGAGGACACCTCCGGTTTCTTTCGTTTAACCTTCCCCTTTGGAAAGTTCAACACTGAGTTCAAGCTGATACTCCTAAGAAAACAAGAGTTCAAGATGACCTCCAATCCTTTGGAGAAGTTTAACGAGCATTTTAGTTAAATTATTAAGTTTAGTTTTGTTTAAAAGTTTAATGAATCAACTAGAGATTTTTCAAAAAATCATGCAGAAGAAAGAATTTTCTAAACTGCCCATAAAAGATATTGAAATGGCTTTTGGCCATTTTGAGAAAAGACAGGTTAGCGAAGAAGAAAAAATAAGATTAACAAGAGAACTTTTGCATAAGGTTTTTGGGGCATTTACAAGCGAGAAACTTTTGTCCCCAAAAAACAAAGAGCCAGAATGGATTTTGAGAAAGCATCTCTCGACAAAGGAGAGGTTACAATATTATAAAGAAGTATATACCCAAATCTTAGGGGGATTTAAGGAAGCTACTATTCTTGATTTAGGTGCAGGAGTAAATGGTTTTAGTTTTGATTATTTAAAAGAAATTTCTCCAAAGGCGAAATATGTCTGCATAGAAGCTATTGGCCAGCTTGTTGATTTGGCAAATTCTTATTTTGACAAAGAGAAATTAAATGCTAAAGCGATTCATATGAGCTTGTTCGAGTTGGAAAGATTAAAAGATTTGATTAAAAAAACTTCTGGAAAAAAGGTTGTATTTTTGTTCAAAACTTTGGATTCTTTAGAAATGCTGGAAAGAGATTATTCTAAGAAATTATTGAAGGAAATAACCCCTTTAGCAGATATGGTTGCTGTTAGTTTTGCAACCAGAAGCATGATAAAGGGGCAGAAGTTTAAGGCCAAAAGAAATTGGATAATTGGTTTTATTGGGGAGAACTTTAAGATATTAGATGATTTTGAGTTGGGAGAAGAAAGATATCTTCTTTTTGAGAGATAGCTTTAAAAACAATCCTTGCTTTTTTCTTTTATGAAATCAAAGTTTTATAGGAAAGTCCTTGAAAATGGAATGATTGTTCTTTTTGAAAAAAGGGATCTCCCAGTTGTGAGTGTTATGTTTGCTGTTAGATGCGGTGGAATAAATGAGAGTACTGAAGAAAAAGGAATTTCGCATTTTATTGAGCATATGCTTTACAAAGGAACACCTAATAGGAATGCAAAAAGAATTGCAGAGGAGATAGAAAAAAATGGTGGGCAGTTAAATGGGTTCACTGCTCAGACTGTTACAGGATACTGGTGCAAGATGCCTGCTAGACATCTTGATATTGCTTTGGATGTTTTAAGCGATATGATAAGGAATCCTTTGTT
>CAZFNY010000067.1:0-4801 GCA_964520275.1 Candidatus Woesearchaeota archaeon
TTTTTGTTGAAAGTGGTAAGTCACCCTTTTTTATATGGTTTCACCAAAGCCCTATCTTTAAAAACATTTATTAATGCTTTTTGATTTATCTCTATAATTAAAAAGAGGGGTGAAAAATGAATTGTAATTGCAGATGGTGGAATGCTTTTTTGGCATTGGTTGTAGTTGTTTTCACAATATGGACTCCTGCGACATGGACAAAATGGCTGGTTGTTGCTGCTGGAGCGATTATACTTGCCCATGCTTTTGGATGCTGCAAGTGTAGCTGTGGAACAGAAGCCAAACCAAAGAAAAAGAGATAATTTTTTATTTTTGTTTTAATTCTTGTCTTTTATTTTACACTGCAGAAATCTTTATTAAGAGTTCTTGTTATTGAATTGTATGAAAAGTTTAAAAGATAAAACTAATTTGATTGATCAATCTGGTTTATTTGATGAGGATAGTGATTTTTTGGAAGAATTATGTTGTAGTTTTTCTGATAAAATTGGAGCTATTTATGAAGCTGTAATATCTTTTCCTTCATATGTTGGAGAAAGATTGTATAATAATATTATTAAGCCTCTGGACAGCAAATATCATAAATCTAATTTAAGAAAGAAAACATAAGAATTACTTTTAATTGTCTTTTTTTATCACACATAATTTTATTAACTATTCTTGCTATTTTGATTATATGGAGTTTTATTGGATTAGGAGAATGAGAGATAAAATATCTGAAATAGATTTATTTGGACTCTACTTTAGAATAGAAGGCGCAGATGGTTTAACACCAAATGAAAAGCATGCAATTGATGGTTTGCTGCAAAAATTTGGCTATAAAGATGTTTGGGATATGGCCAAGCAAAATGGTTTTAGTTCTCCTAGAGAAATGGCACACAACTTTCATTTTAAAAATGTAAGAGACTATTTTGTGGCAGATGGATGGGGTGATAGATTAGAGAGATTTGATAGGAATGTCACAACTTTAACTCCTCTGAAAAAGAGATAGTTAACTCTGTCCTTTCTCTTCCTGTCTCTTTCTGTATTCTTGCAGTCTTTCCTTGTTTGTGGGGCATTCTGGGTTGAAACAGAATTCCCAAGGACGCTTACCTTTGGAAAGCCTTATGAGTTTTGGATAACCACATTCTTCGCAGGTCTTGTTTGTCTTTTTTATCAATCCATTAGGAGGAAGAGAAAAAGTTGTCTTGCATTCTGGATAGCTGTTGCAGGCGACAAAACTTCTTCTGGTTTTTTTGGAATACATGATAACAAGATTTCCTTTTTTGCAGACAGGGCAGATATTCAGCTTATTAGCCTCTCTTTCCTGCTCTCTTAATTGAGTGTTTGCTTGGATCAACGCCTCTCCAATCTGCTTCTGGTTTTTTTCAAAATCCCTTGAAATAGATGTTATTGTCTCTTTTGCTCTTTCAATTATTTTTGTCTCTTTGGTCTTAACATCTTTTTTGGATTCTTTTATTGCTTCCATAGAATCTTCAAAACTTCTTGTCAGTTTCTCATCAATTATTATAGGAGAGTATTTTTCCAGTGTGCTTATCAGAGACATTCCCAATGGAGTTGCTTCTATGCTCTGTTCTTTTACATAACCTCTATCATAAAGGGTTTCAAGAATTGAAGACCTTGTTGCCTTTGTTCCCAGATTCCTTTTTTCAAGCTCAGAGATTATTGAGGCAGGGGAGTATCTTTTTGGAGGCTGAGTCTGTTTTTCTTCAATCTTGGAATTTATTATCTTGACAGGGCCTTCAAGGTCTGGAATCTCTTTTTCTTTGAGCTTTGTAGGATAGATTTCCATCCAGGCTTTTTTTCTTATTCCTGAGCCGAGTGTAGAAAATTCCAAGCCATCAACAACTGCAATTACTTTCTTTTTGTCTATTATAACGTCTTCGCAGAATAAGGACAAAAATCTTCTAGCAATAAGGTTATAGATTTTTTCTTCATCACCAGCAAGTATTTGGGCCTCTCCTGTTGGATAGATTGAAGGGTGTGCGGGATCTGTTTTTTTTCCTTCTATTGGCTTTTGCTTTTTTATGAGATGCTCAACTTCATATTTTTTTGCTATCTTAGAAAGAATATCCTTATAATTTATAGAAGGCGGAAGCTTTTGGCTAGAGGTTCTTGGATAAGAAATCAATCCTGCCAAGTATAAAGATTGTGCAGCTTGCAGAGTTTTTGAAGGAGTTATCCCATGAAATTTATATGCTTCTATTTGCAGTGTTGTAAGATCGAATGGAGGATTTGGGGGGAGTATCTGCTGGGTCTTTTCTGTTTTGGCAATTGCTGTTTTTCCTTTTAGATTTTCAAATTTCTTTAGTTCTTGTTTTTTGAATATATCCTTATTATATTTTAGCTCTAAGACATGGTCATTTTTTACTGTTATGAAAATCTGCCAGTAAGTTTCTGGCTTAAATAGGGAAATTTCTCTTTCTTTTTTAACAATCATATTTAAAGCAGGACCTTGGACTCTGCCTATAGACATAATCTTGAATTTTCCTGTTGATTTTATTGCATTCATCAGCGCCCTTGAAAGATTTATCCCATAAAACCAATCGAGATAATGGCGGGTCTCTCCTGCAATTGCCTGGCCCCAATTGAGAGTTGGAGATTTTTCTTCATATGCTTGATTCAGCTCTGCAGGAGTTAAAGTGGAGAATTTCATCCTGTTTGCATCTTTTTGGCCGCAGATGAATCTGGCCACATTTAATCCAATTACCTCTCCTTCCACATCATAATCTGTTGCTATTGTTATCTCACCTGCTTTTTTTGCAAGCAATAGAATTGTGTCATAATATTTTTTTGTGAAATCTGCTTTTCTCACAAGATAATTAGGGTTCCAGGAAATGTCAAATACCGGAATATTATATCCAGAATTATTTTGTTTTAGAGTGAATAAATGACCTACAGCACATGCCACAACAATTTTTTTCCCTTCTCTATTTACTTCGTAATATGGGATTCCTCTGGAATCTCTTTTGACTGACTTTCCAAGAGCAGAGGAGATTTTCAAGGCCGCCTGTGGTTTTTCAGTAATTATGAGTTCGTATCCCATTGGATCTAATTTTATTTTTGGGGGAGAAAATGGCTTTGTGTTTTTTGAGGGTTTGTAGGATTTGGAGGTTTTTTTAGAAGGGAATTTTCTTGCTGAAAATTTTCCTGTTTTTGTTGGAGAAAATTTTGCAGAAAACTTTCTTGGTTTTCTGATGCGGGTGTTTTTAATTGTCTCAATTGGATTTTCTATTTCGCTCTTGTAGGATTTTTCAACCAAGGATTTTGCTATTGAGTCTTTTTCGCTCGGAAGAGGCTTTTCTTTTTTTTCAAATGTTCTTTTTAAGTCTGTCTGGTCTACGGGGAAATATGCTTCTGCAGTCCTTTCTTCATTTGTCTTTTTAGGTTTTTTCATGTTAATGGAAATTTTTTTCTTTTTTTGTTGGTTTTAACTAATTTTAGCTCTTTTTAAGTTTAATTATAATGATAAGAAGAAGTTTTTATAAGTTTGTGAGCAGAGATTTTAGAGGACAAGCAAGTGAAAACCTTTGAAGCGATAACTACATGTACTTATTTAATTATTTTCTCAAGAACAATTTGATCATCCCAACCCCTGACTCTCGCTTTTTTGTAGAGTATTCTTTTAAACCCATTTTTATAATAAAAAGCTCTAGTTTTTTTGTAAGGTTCGTAATCATCTTCATCAGGCAATGTTTCAACTTCGATGGAATGCAAGTGATATTTTTCAGTTTCTTTTTCTAACCATCTCAAAAGTTTTTCTCCAATTCCTTCTCTTTGAACATTTCTTTTAACCCCCATCCATATAATTTGCATTTTTCCACAATAAGTTGCATAACATAAGAATCCTAAAACTTTACCTTTATCAACAGCAACGACTAAATTGTTTAGTCTGAAGTCTGTTTTTATATTCTTAATTCCTTCTTTGTTAAACCATTCTTTTAGTTCTCGCGCAATTTTAATTGCCTCTTTTTTATCTTTTTCTGTTGCTTTTCTTAATTGCATAGTTTTAATATGGAAACTTCTTTTATTAATTTATTGTGTGCGCCTGATTAATTTTTCTTAATCTTATCTTCATATTTCAAAAATTTTTTCTTTTCTGCTGACATTCACAACTTTTGTTTTTCCTATTTTTTCTTCTAAGCCAGAGGCTTCGTGGATATGGGAGCAAATAGCTATGTCTGGCTGGAATTTTTCTATGGCTCTTCTTACTGCTAATGATCCTTCCCAGCCAGAGAATTCTGATTTTGAACCTTTTGGATGAATGTGAGTGACCATTATTGTTTTTTTCAAGTCTTTTATTTTTTTATGGCCTTTTTCCAAAAGCTTGAAGATATCAGAGTCCTTTATCTGATGTGGCCCCATGTTGGCTGTTCCTGCTCCGAAAAATCCTATCTCATTTTTCTTGAAAGAGTAACCATGAAGGTGTTTTGAGTAAGGAGCATAAGCTTCTGACAAGAAAGCTGTTGTTGAGACTGATTCGTGATTTCCTGGGATTATCAATACCTCTTTTTTTGCTTTTGCAAAAGGGCCTATCAAGTTTTTTACAGACTGCTCTGCAAAAGTTATATCTCCTGCCAGTATGATTATATCAACATTTTCTTTTCTTGCTTTTTCAGCAAGATATTCTGCCCTTCTTGTGTCTCCGTGAAGGTCTCCTATTGCTAAAATCTTAGTTTTATTGTGTTTTTGGTTTTTTGTCATATATCTAAAGGAAGTTTTGCATTAATAAATATTCTGATATGTACTTTTCAGGCTTTGGTGAATTCCTATAATCACCAAAGATAATATTATCTTTCTATCA
>CAZFNY010000068.1:0-4763 GCA_964520275.1 Candidatus Woesearchaeota archaeon
TAACATTTTTTAATCCTTGATACCTCGCCCTTTAGGGCGGGGTGATTCATTTTAAGATATAGTTTTTTGGCTTTATAAGTTTTTTTAGGAGGAAAATTTGAGGATTAAGATACTTTTATACATAAATATCTTTAAACTCTTGGAGATTGTTTTTTTCATGAAAGACTTGAAGATAGGGAAATATCAACATTATAAAGGAAATTTTTATGAGGTGATAGGTGTAGGTAGACATAGCGAAACTTTGGATGAATTGGTAATTTATCGCGCGCTTTATGATTCTAAAGAGTTTGGTAAAAATGTTATCTGGGTAAGACCAAAAGAGATGCTCCTTGAAAAAGTGATAGTAGATAATAAAGAAGTTCCTCGTTTTAAATTTATAGGATAATTATTCTTTTTTGTGTTCTGATTCTTTCTGCTTTATTTTTTCTTCTAGTTTAAGTTTCTCGATTAATTCTTTGTATCTATTCCTTATTGTCACTTCAGTGATTCCCGCGATGTCTGCCACTTCTCTCTGTGTTTTCTTTTCATCATTTATCAGGGCAGCAACATAAAGCGCTGCTGCTGCAATCCCTGCTGGGCCTCTTCCTGATGTCAGCTCAACACCCTCGGCCTGCTTTAGAACTTTGATGGCATCATTCTGTGTTTTTGGAGAGAGTTTAAGGACAGAGGAAAATCTTGAGATATAGTCTTTTGGAGAGCTTTGCTTTACTTTTATTCCTAGTTTTCTTATTATGAATCTATAAGTTCTTCCGATTTCTTTTCTTTCTACATCAGAAGCTGTTGCCATTTCATCAAGAGTTCTTGGAATATTGTAAGAACGGCAGGCAGCATATAAACATGCTGCGATTACTGATTCCATGCTTCTTCCTCTGACAAGCCCTCTCTGAAGAACATAATTGTATATCCTTGAAGCCTCGTCTCTTACTACATTTGGGAGATTAAGATAAGAAGAAATGACTCTCAGTTCTGCCATAGCAAGCCTAAGATTACGCTCAATGCTTGTTGAAACTCTTTCCTGCCATTTTTTAAGCCTTAAGAATTTTCTAGTCTGCTTTGGGTCTAGCTTGTAGATGTCAGAAATTTCTCCGACATTTGTTGTAAGACCTTTATCAAACTTCTGTATGCTCGTGGGAGCCCCGCCTCTTCCTTTTTTTTCTCCTTTGTCAAACTTTCCATGGAGATCAGCGCCAGTATCCATCATTTTTTCCTCTATCACAAGACCGCAGTCATTGCAGATAATCTCTCCTAAATGGGGGTCAAAGGTTAAGTTTACGCTGTCGCACTCTGGGCATCTTTTGACAAATGTCATGTTGTTTTTACAGAATTTTAAGTATCCTTTAATTAATGATAAGGTTTATAAATCTTTCGGCTTTAAAAAGGTTTTGGTTTTTATTGTTATGCTAAAGAGGTGAAAGTTAGAAAACTTTTTATATTAATTATATTAGACTTGATTCATGGTTGAAGTTTTACATTATACAAGAAGGGATAGAATCAATGTTATTAGAAAAGAAGGGTTAATTCCAAAGAATGGATTTGTTGAGCCAAGATTTGAGGGTATTTTACCAATTGATTCCTACACTCCAGTTATTTTTGGGCTTTTTAACCCCCCAAATTGGAATTATAATGGAGTTGATAACATTTGGTTTGGATTGATGTACCATATTTCTAAAAATCCAGAAGAATTAATTTTGCTTAAATTTGATTTAATAAGTTCAGATAATGCATTTGTTGTTGATTGTGCAAATTATATCAAATG
This sequence comes from Candidatus Woesearchaeota archaeon, assembly GCA_964520275.1. Taxonomy (GTDB): domain Archaea; phylum Nanobdellota; class Nanobdellia; order Pacearchaeales; family GW2011-AR1; genus CAZFNY01. Next base: position 1,757 of record CAZFNY010000068.1, read on the forward strand.
GCTTGAGAGAGAATGTTCTTTTGATGAAGCTTGCAAAAATTATTTTGAAATGAGAATTCCTATTTTTGATTATAATGGTGGATTTAATCTTCCAGAGATTATTATCTATAATAATATTCCCGTTTCTCGACTAAATCTATTTGAAAGAGGGCTTGGAAATAAATTTCGTAAAAAACATTTTTGGAAGTCGTTCTTTTAATAATTATTTCGCCAAAACACCATTAATCATGCCTTCTTGAGATGGCCTGTTTGTCACCTTTACTTTTCCTTCATTTGTCTGGACTATTGTTCCCTTGGTAATTATGTTCTGTCTGGCAAGAAATCTGTTTGAGGGTGTTTCCAAAACATTTTTTATTTCCAATTTTTTATTTCCCACATTCACAAATTTTGCTCCGAGCATAAAGGTTTTTTTGTTTCCTCCTCGGATTCTGAGTGTTTTTCTTTTTTCTTTTCCGAGTTTTATGATTCTTCTCTGGCCAGCTATCTCATAAGATTTTTTCTTTCTCCTTGCAATATATCTTCCGCCTGTAATCTTGCGGCCTTTTCGCGTTGACATAATAGAAAATCATATAATTGATTTAAATATGTTTCTGTTGAATATTTTTTACTGCAATAATTGTTTTAAAGCTGAAAATATTTATTTTTCTATGCCCGAGTGCTTTTATGAAGTAGGAGTCAGATTCAAGAGAAAAATTAAGGACCCTAGTATCAAGGAAGATTATCTTAAGATTGATGGAAGAATAACAGCTACTTGCATAGAAATTTTTAGAGATGATAAATTTAAAAAGAATATTTCTGCAATAATGCTCGGTTGTAATGATGTTTTATGCATAAATAGGCCTCGCTATTGTGCAAATTTAGAAAAAGAGGTAAGGGATAGAGTGAAGGATAAATCAGATGAACTTGAAATAGTGTATTTTAAAAAACTGAAATTCTAAATTGAAAAGGTTTATAAATCACTTATGCAAGATTAAAATATGGTTAACGGAATTGAAAGACCATTGGATTTGTTGAACAACTCAAAGGGAAAAGAAGTATTGGTGCTTTTGAAAGGAGACAAGCAGGTCGTTGGAACTTTGCTTGCTTTTGACATACACATAAACCTTGTGCTGGACAACATTAAAGAAATGCAAAATGGCGAAATTAAGAGAAACCTTGGATTGACTTTTTTAAGAGGAGATACAATTGTCTTTATTTCTCCGGCGTCAACCGCCTTAAAAAAAGATTAAGCGTTTACCAATTGAATTTTCGCAAGGTGCAGAATTGAAGTTAGTGATAACTTCAATGGTTTTATAAATCAGGATTTTTTATATTTTTTATGAAAGTCTTATTTGTCTGCAAGGGAAATGTGGGAAGAAGCCAGATGGCAGAAGCTTTTTTTAACTATCAAACCAAAAAACATAGAGCAATCAGTGCTGGGACAGATTCTTTGCCAGCTTATGCTGGGAGGAAAATTGGGGACATTTCTGATAGCATTGTTAGTTCTATGAAGGATGAGGGGATTGACATTTCAGATGAACTTTCTAAGCAACTTTGCGAGTCTGTTGTCAATTTTTGCGATTTGGTGGTCTGGATTACTAATAAGGATGCTGTTCCTTCTTATATGTCAAAAAAAGATATAGTCTACTGGGATGTTGCAGATGCTGCAGGAACTTCTTACGAATTTCATTGCAAGGTCAGAGATAAAATAAAAGGGCTTGTCAGCAGACTTGTTTTAGACTTAGGTTAATTATAAAAATACTCCTTTCTTCTTTATCCTATGGCACCACAGATAAAAATAACTTTTCTTGGAACAGCAGACCAAATTCCTAGTGCCAGCAGGAATCATACTGCAATCCTTTTGACTTATGGTGGAGAGAATATCCTTGTGGATTGCGGAGAGGGGGCGCAAAGACAGTTCAGGAAAGCACATTTGAATCCGTGCAAGCTCACCAGAATTTTGATAACCCACTGGCATGGAGACCATGTGCTTGGAATTCCAGGCATATTATCAACTCTTGCTTTAAGCGGTTATAATAAAAAACTTTTTATTTACGGGCCTAGTGGAACTAAGAAATTTATCGCAGAATTGTTGAGAGTTTTTGGATTTAGAAGAGAGTATGAAATCGAAGTTGAAGATGTTGTAGGCAGGTTTTTTGAGACAGAAGATTTTTATCTTGAAGCTGAAAAAATGGAGCATGGAATCCCTTGCAATGCTTATTCTTTTGTCAAAAAAGGAAAAATAAGAATAGACAAGTCTAAACTGAAAAAGTTAAAGATTGCAGAAGGCCCGCATCTGAAAAATCTGAAAGAGGGAAAAGATATGGTTTATCAAGGAAAAAAATACAAGGTAAAAGAGCTGACTTATGGAGAAGAAGATGTAAAGGCTTCTTTTGTTTTAGACACCTTAGATAATAAAAGAATTGTGCCTTTTGTAAAAGATTCAGATGTTTTTGTTTGTGAGTCAGAGTTTAGCGATGAAATCAAAGAACAGGCAAAAGAGCATCTGCACATGACTGCAACACAGGTCGCTTTGATTGCAAAAAAAGCGAAAGTCAAAAAGCTTGTCTTAACTCATATCAGCCAGAGATATGAAGCTAATCTAGATTTTATATTAAAAGAAGCCAAGGCAGTTTTTAAGGACACGCTTATAGCTAAAGATTTTGATGTTGTTGAAGTTTGAAAAAGAAAGATAATGTAGTTAATTATTATTTTTTAGAAGGCATTGGCTATTTGGAATAAATTTCTCCCTCAATTAGTAAAGTATATAAACTATTTAATTTTGATTAAAATAATTAAGTCCATAGGATTTGAAAGGATCCTATGTTTTTCAAATGAAAGAGAATTCTAAAAGGAAAAGAGTTGCAATTTATATTGATGGCAGTAATCTTTATTTTTCCATAAAAAAGACATTCAAATGCAAAATTGATATTGAAAAATTCTGTAAAAAGTTAATTGGTGATGATTATTTAATTAAAATAAATTACTATATAGCCTCTATCGAGCAATTTAACAATCCAGAGATGTA
>CAZFNY010000069.1:0-4753 GCA_964520275.1 Candidatus Woesearchaeota archaeon
AGAAACTATCTACAACAAAATTAAGTCTTATAAATGAATTCTGACGCAATGCCTTGTTTACCATAATATTTATAAAGCGTTTTTTCATATTATTCTAATGAAAGAAGAAAAAAAAGGAGTAAAGGTTGAAGAAAAGGTAGAGGTTTCTGAGTCAGCAGGAGATATGGGTCCTACTTTAACAGACAAAATCAGGGAGAATCCTTGGGTTGTCGCAACATTTGTTTTAGGAATTGTGACATTGATATTATTAATAAGTAATTTTGGTGGAATGACTGGCGGAGCTGTTGGAGTTATTTCTAAAGAAGATGCTTCTAAAAATGTTCTTGATTTTGTAAAATCACAGGTAGGAGAGGATAATGTTTCTCTGGTTCAGACAAATCTTAAGAGCGGATTGTATGAGGTTGTGATTTCATATCAAGGAAGAGATATACCTATTTATATGACTACAGACGGACAAAATCTTGTTCAGGGAGTCACGCCTTTTGATCAATTGATGCAGCAGACAAATACAGATACTACTCAACAGCCAGCAAATGTTCCTAAATCTGCCAAGCCAGTAGTAGAGCTTTTTGTGATGTCTATGTGCCCTTATGGAACACAAGCAGAAAAAGGCCTTATTCCTGTTGTAGAGCTCTTGAAGAGCAAGATTGATTTCAAGCTCAAGTTTGTTTCTTATTCAATGCATGGCAAACAAGAGGTTGATGAGAATACAGTGCAATACTGTATTCAGAAGCAAGTACCTGCAAAATTCACACAATATTTAAGATGCTATTTACAAGCGAGTGATGCTGCTAAATGGAGTGCTTGTTTGACAGAAGCTGGAATAAATAAAGCAACTATTGACAGCTGTGTCAAGGCTACAGACACACAATTCAAGATTACAGAACTTTTCAATGATAAGACAACTTGGAGTGGCGGGAAATATCCTCAGTATAATGTTAACAAAGAAGACAACACCAAGTATGGGGTTCAGGGAAGCCCTACTTTAGTGATTAATGGTGTTGAGTCAAGCGCAGGAAGAGATTCTGCTTCCTATCTTGCAGCAATCTGTGCAGCATTTAATACAACTCCCTCAGAGTGCAGCACACAGCTTTCAAGCACTGCTCCTTCTCCTGGATTTGGATGGGAGACAACAGCTGCAGCAAATACTGCTTCTACTTGCGGATAAGTATACAAATTCTTAAAAAGATATGATATGATCTTTTGCGATGGTTAAGACTTTGATTAATAAAATGAGTGGCAAGATCCCTGGAGAGGTTTTATAGTGAAGATGGAAATGTAATAAACTCTAATCTTAGAACATTTTGGGATAGAGGTATTAAGAATTCAGTAAATGCGACTTATCTCTCTTTAGATACCGGAGCTTCTGTTTCTATTCTAGATTTTTCTGGAATTATTCCTGTTGGGAGAAAAGTAAGGTTGTATCTAACTCATCTTCCTAGTCTAGTAGCTCTCGAGGTTTTAGATAATAATGGAAACTGTGTGTATGATGCTGTTTTTGATGACGAATACTATTTTAAAAAAAAATAATTAACCCCGTCCATTATTCAGATATTCAATTTCATCTTCATCGAGTCTGAGTTCTTTCTGAATCTTTGGATTTGAGACAATTATCTGCTTTATTATTGGAAATTCATGAAGTGCTCTTTTTTCTCCGACATGGACGCATTTTGAATACTTCTGCGCTATTGATTTCTTTTTTGCTATCTTCTGGTTGTGGAGCCAGATTTTAAGGATTCTTTCTGGCTTTTTGTAGCTTGTGAATCCAGTTTTTATCTTCTTTTTTGCAGAAGAAATTCCGTAACTTAAGAAAATGTTTTCATAAACCAAAAATCTCCAGTATTGTTGCTTGTAGATTCTACCTTTGAACAGGTCTACTTTGGCCAGGAGTTCATAAGCTCTTGCCAGTTCTTCTCCAGAGTATTCTGTTGGAATGTTTTCTTCTACCCATAGCGTTATTTCGTCTATTGAGAGATTCACAGAGTCAAAAAGGCTCAGGATCTCGTTTGTTGGCTTGCCTTTGAATATTATTCTCAATGCATTAAAGATGTCAATTTCCTTGTTCCTGTCATGGAGAATCATGCCAGAATAATCTGTGAGCTTTGAGGCTGCCTGCAGGTCATTTATTGCCGCCCTTAGGTCTCCTTTTGCGTTTATTGCTATTTTTGTTAAGATATCGTCTGGAATAAAGAAATTTTCTTTTTCCAGGATTTGAATCAATACAGCTTTTATTGTTTTGTAGTCTATCTCTTTTAATTGAATAAGCTCTGATTTCTGCCTCAATGAATTGAATTTCCTGTCCCAAATATCATTCGCAGTGATTATTATAGGATAGCTTGAGGCTTCAACAAGCATCAACAGTTCTGGAAGTCCTCCATAATCGAATTTCGAGATGCCGTCAACTTCATCTACAACAATTATCTTATTCTTTTTTGAAAGAGATTTTTGCTCCAAGACGGGTTTTAAAATCTCGCGGAGCCTTTCTTTGTTTCTTAAATCAGAGGCATTTAATTCAAATACTTCGGAGTTTGTTTCTTTTCCTGCAGCGTGTGCAAGAGTAGTTTTTCCGATTCCAGGCGGGCCGTGAAGAATTATCGCTTTTTTTGGATTTTTCCCTTTTATTTTCCTGAAACTAAATCCTTCTATAAACTGCTTTACTTTTTGAGTTGCTATTTCCTGGCCTTTTACTTCTTCAAAGAAATTTGGCCTGTATTTTTCAGTCCATTGCATTTTTTATTTTATTTAAATCTCTATTTAATATTATTGGTCTCATAGCTTCTATCTCTGTTTTATAATATAAAATGTTTGGAATTGGATTATATAGAAAAATTTTTTGACCTAACACATGAGCAAAGCCCATTTTTAGGGATGTATTTCCCCCAATGTAATTTTCTATTCCATTTTTTTTAAATTTACAACTAATATAGCATCTCCTCCCTGCATAAGCCTCCAAAATTCTCTTATGGCATCAAGCTCGTTTTTTTGATATATTTTAATTCTTTCTTTTTCATCATCATTTTTTCCTATAAAGGGTTCTGCTAGAGAAGTTAAATAAGCATTATGACCTAATTTTTTGAGATTGTCGCAAATTTCATACATCTTTTCTGTTAATTGCATACTCCCCACAACACCAATTCTCATTTTAAATAAATTTTTTATAAAACTTTCTTTTAATTCTTCTTTCTTCTTTTTTCATCTTCCCAACCCAGCAAGCACAAAACTTGCCAGAAGAGCTTGAAGTTGTATGAAAGGGTCTGAGCCCTCGACAATTCTGAACTCGGTTTCTCCTGTTTTTTCTGTTAATCTTACTTTAATATCTGGCTCTACTGGAAGATTCCATATCTCTTTTTGGATAGCTTTTATGACATCTTGGCCAGAGATGCTTTCTTTAAGCATGACATCAAGAAGTTTTTCTTTTGATTTTTGAAAATCTCCTGATAGTGCGTAGTCTAAAACAATTTTTATGTCTTTTGGCTTTGCGTTGGAAATTATTGTCAGGACTAATTCAATATTTATATTTGGGGAGATTGAGGCTGTTGACTGAAGAATGTTTTCCATTCTTCTGCAATCTCCCTCACTTCCTTCATAAATTATGTCAATTACTCCCTCTTCTATTTTGAGGTTTTCTTTTTCTGCTATAACTTTTATTTTCTTTTCTATGTCTTTTTTTTCCAGGAGTTTGAATCTAAAAAGAGCGCACCTTGACTGAATTGGGTCTATTATCTTGCTTGAATAGTTGCAGGAAAGGACAAACCTACAAGTGCTGGAATAGTTTTCCATAGTTCTTCTTAAAGCCTGCTGGGCTTCTGGGGTTAGTGCATCCGCTTCATCTAAGAAGATGACTTTGAAAGGAACATTACCTATTGATTTTGTTCTTGCAAAGTTTTTTACTTTTTCTCTTACAACATTAATTCCTCTTTCATCAGAGGCATTTAATTCTAAGTAGTTTTCTTTCCAGTTTTCCTTGAAAAGGGTTTTTACCACTATCAATGCCAGAGTTGATTTTCCTGTTCCTGCTGGGCCTGCAAATAAAAGATGGGGTATGTTTAATGAGCTAGTAAGTGATTCAACTCTTTTCACTATGTCATCCTGGCCAAAAACCTCTGAAAATTTAGAAGGCCTGTATTTTTCAGTCCATATCTCGCTCATTTTAATATAGGTTTGGGTTTCCTTATAAAGATTATTGTTGTAAAAAAGGGAGAATAAATTTGTTGGAATAATTTTCTTTTATATATTATATTCCTTTCCATAGTTTGTGATGTAATTGGTAATATATCTCTTTGTATTTCTCTTCCCAGTTAGTAATTATTTGGTCATATCTTCCCTCAATATCCACAAGGATTTCAAGCAAATCCTCTCCAGTTATGTTAGAATTTCTTATTCTTGATTCAATTCCAGCCCTAGCTGTTTTTGAGGTTGGTTTTTCTGTTAAATTAAGATACTTCAGAACCAAATCTTTTAATATTCTAAAGTCTAAGTCCATTGCTATTTATCTACAACTTACTTTTTATAGATTATTGTGTTAGAAAGATATTTATTTTACTTGCTTCTTACTTTCTTCAGCTTTCTCTTGTGCTTCTCTTTCCTGAGCTTTTTTCGCTGCCATTTCCAGCGCATTTGCCTTTTCTTTTTCCACCTTCGTGATGAACGTTTCATTATGATGGAAAAATGAATTCATTTAAAAACGTTTTGGTGTTGTTGGCATTGCGTCAGAATAGGCAATAATAATTCCATTTTCTCAAATTGTGAATTA
>CAZFNY010000070.1:0-4745 GCA_964520275.1 Candidatus Woesearchaeota archaeon
AGTTTTTTCAATAACTTTAAATAATATTCTTGCATCATAATCTCATGATAGACATCAAGCTTATCCGCGAGAACCCAGAGCTTGTCAAGGCAAACATAAAAAAGAAGTTTCAGAACCAAAAACTTGTTTTAGTTGACAAAGTGTTAGAGCTTGATAAAGAATGGAGAAAACTCAAATATGATGAGGATAATTTCAGAAGCGAAAGAAACAAGATTTCCCAGAAAATCAATGAGCTTAAAAAAGCAAAGAAAGATGTGAAATCTGAGCTGAAAAAAGCAAAAGAGATTCCTGGAAAAATTGAAAAATTAGGGGCCAAAAGAAAAAAATTAGAAGAAGAAATCAAGGAGATTATGCTCAGGATTCCGAATATAATCTACAGCAGTGTTCCTATTGGAAAAGATGCTTCTGAAAACAAGGTTGTTGGAGTTTTTGGAAAACCAGTTGTTCCAAAATACGAGATATTCAATCACGCTGAGCTTGCTGAAAGATTAAATGGCGCTGATTTTGACACTGCGAGGGAAATTTCTGGAAAAGGATTTTATTTTTTGAAAGGAGATCTTGCCTTGCTAAGTGTTGCCCTTATTAATTATGCGCGGGATTATATGGTGAACCAGGGTTTTGAATATGTTGAGCCTCCTCTGATGATCAGAAAAAAAGTTGTTGAGGGTGTTATGAGCTTTGAAGAGATGAACAATATGATGTACAAGATTGAAGGAGAGGATTTGTATCTTATTGGAACATCTGAGCATCCTTTGATAGGAATGTTCATGGATAAGACTCTAAGCCCTAAGAATATTCCATATAAAGTTACTGGTTTTTCACCTTGTTTTAGAAAAGAGGTCGGAGCACATGGAATAGAAGAAAAAGGATTTTACAGGGTTCATCAGTTCAATAAGCAGGAGATGATTGTCATCTGCGAGCCAGGTGCTTCTTATTCATGGTATGATAAGATGCTGAAATTAAGTGTTGATTTTTTCAAAAAGTTGGATATTCCAATAAGGGTTCTTGAATCTTGTTCTGGGGATTTAGCTGATTTGAAAGCAAAGGGTTGTGACATTGAGGCCTGGAGCCCTCGTCAGAAAAAATATTTTGAATTAGGTTCTCTTACAAATATGGAATCAGCCCAGGCGCGAAGGCTTAATATAAAGATAGAATCCAAAGGAGAAAGATATTTCGTCCACACCCTTAATAATACTGTCATTGCAAGTCCAAGAGCATTGATAGCCTTGATGGAAAACAACCAGCAGAAAGATGGTTCAATAAAGATTCCAGAAGTTTTATGGCCTTATATGGCTGGAAAAAGGGTTATCAAGACGCACTAGTTATTGGATGGGGGCTAGGAGGCCTTTGCTGTGGGGTGGGCTTTGTGATTGAGTATCTATTGAGGTTTGATTTGAATAATTGCTGGCTGGAGTGTCATTTTTCTTTGTTGGAGTTACATTATCTTTAAGAGTGACCACTTTTTTAGAGGCGTCTCCTGCTTTTTTATCTACTAATAATCCAAAGATGATTATGTTTGCTGTTGCTAGGATGAAAATGATAAGAGAGATACCTACTAAAAGTTTTATTCTCATCTAAATCCAAAATCCTCCATTTTGATATTTTCTTTTGAAACATCATTCTTTTTTAATTTATTTGCAAGGTCCATCATCATTTTAGGAGGGCCGCAAATTAGAAACATTTTTTCATTTAACAAACCGCTCATCTCTTTTATTTTTTCTATTGTGATAAAACCATCTTCATCAGAAAAATGAGGGATTATCCTCAGCCCTTTAATCTTGAAGGAAATATCAATTAATTTTTCTAAAAATACTGCTTCTTTCTTATTTTTTGTGTAGTAATAAAAATCAACTGGCTTTTCCAGATTATGCATATTTTGAACCATACTTAAAAAAGGAGTTATCCCAATTCCTCCTGCAATCCAGACTTGCGGCTTATTTTTGTAATCAGAGTAATTGAATTTTCCGTATGGCCATTCTACTTCTGTGAGAGTTTGGGGCTTTAGATTTTTAAGGGAGCTTGTAAAATCCCCTAGACTTTTGACCATTATTGTCAAGTTTTTGCTAGATGGAGAGGATGCTATTGAAAATGGATGTTGTTCTTTTGTTAAGTTCTTATCCTTAAATTTGACAAATATAAACTGACCTGACTTAAATTGTATAGGCTTGTTTTTTGGAGTCAATCTTATCTGAGTTATTTTTTCTTTTGTTACTGCTGATTCCACAAAATATATCTTTTGGTTTATTCTTTGCCTTATAAAAGAACCGTATCCATAAGAAACGAGACCTATTGAAGATATCAGAATCATATAATTTTTTAGAAGAGGATAATAAGTTATATCTGTTTTTACAGTAAAAACATGAAAAAGCGCAATGATAAATACGATACCCATAAATTTGTGGGATAGTTTCCAGTTCTGATATTTTAGATTTGTGTACAATGTAAGGAAAATCAAACTAGCCATTGTAAGTAAAGCAATAATCCCAAAATTTACAGGCCAGCTTTTGTTTGGCAGGACATAAATTGCTGCTCTTTGAAGTTCTGATGGGATTAATTTTATCACCAAAAGAAGAGGGTGAAATAAGATTAAGACAAACCCAATTGCACCTATTAGTTAATGTGAATGGTATACTTTATCTAAACCTTCAAAAAGATTTTCTACAAATTTCAGCCTTGTTGTGAGCAAAAAAGTTAAGGCTAAAAGAGTAACTCCTGCTAAACCTGTCAGTTGTCCAAGACTATGGGTTGCAGTGGCATAATCTGAAAAAGTATTTGTCCTTTGCCTTACAAAAAACCAGATGCCAATTGTTAAAATAACTGCCAGTACAAGGAGTATACTACTTAGTTTAATGTGTGGGATTTTCATTTTATCTTAATGCTTGAAAAACCATTATATTCTGACTTATTCATATTTTCATCTATGGTCATTGCTTTTATTTGGGGATTGTTTTTTAAAAAAGCTTCTCTCTTGTTTTTTTCTAAAAGAAAAATTACACTTGCAAGGACATCTGCTTCTGTTAGTTTTGGTGCAACAACTGTGGCAGATATTAAATCTTTTTTTCTTAATATATGGGATTTATCATAAGTCTTGTAAAATTGATTGTAATCTCCTGAAGTTGCCACAGCAGAATTTTTTAGCAGAATTGGAAAAAGAGTTTTTGATTTGTCTCTTGGGTGTTGAACTTCTATTTTTTCTGAGATTTTGCCAAAAATTCTGATATCTCCTCTTGCATTAATGTAGCCTGCTTCAATTCCTCTATTTTTTATAAACTCGACCAGCTTGTCTGTGATATAACCCTTAGCTATGCTTCTTAGATCAATAAGGACATCAGAATGGTTTAGTTTTATTGTGCTATCTTTTACTTCTATATCTCTGAAAGAACATTTTATAGGAGTTATTTCTTCTTCTCTTTTTCTCTGAAGGATTTGTTTGCCTATAGAGATATCATATTCTCCGCCAGTTTTTTCACAATAGATTAAAGCTATTTTTATTACTTCTAAAAGTTCTTTTGAAACCTTTAGGGTTCTTTTATGGTTTAATTGTGAAAGCTCACTGGTTGGATCAAAAAAATTGAAAATCTCCTGTAATTTAAGCCCTTCTTCATAAATTTCTTCAAAAATTGGATTTGCCAAAGGAATATCTACATCATAAAAAACAATTTCTATACTTCCTCCTAAAAGAGATAGCTGTTTTCTAGAATCAATCATCTCTTTTCTACAAGTTTTGGGTTTTTAAATGGTATGATTTTTATAACTTAAAAAATCTTTTAATACCCCATAACCTTTTCATACTCTCTCTGCGCTCTTTTTAATTCTTCTCCTTGCGAGCTTCCAAAATAAATATAGTCCACAACATGGATTTCTTGCAGAATTTCTGGGCCAGGAAAAGCAACTCTCTCTTTTAACACTCCTACTTCACAACTGAGGTTTCTGTCAAAGAGTCCATAAAAAGGGATTTTTAAAAGACTCTCTCCTTTAATTAATGTTATCAGACTCCATCCTTCAAAATTCTCAATGTCCTGAATAATCCCCTTGGTGATATCTGTGAATTCTCCCATGTTCAGAAATATATAAAGCTGTTTAAAAAGCTTGTTGAAGATATGTATTGTAACATTAAAGGGACTTAATTAGATTAAAAAAATTAAATCTTCTTTTGACTCATTTCTTCTTTTGTTTTTTGAAGTCTTTTTTTAGCGGTTTCGCAATATTCTTTTGAAATATCAATATGGATAGAGTTCCTACCTGTTTTTATGAGCTACTGCTGAAACCGTGCCTGTCCCACCAAACATATCTAAGACAGTATTTCCTTTAAAGTTTCCGCAAGAAATCCGTTTGCTTTAGCTAATGGATGAATTGCGTCTGATTTTCTAGATAATTATTTATTTCTGGTTTATTTAGAAAAAAATGGGCTGGATTCTAGCCCATTGAAAGTTACACGTAGTTGGAACTTTTTTCTAAAATAAAAACCTTTCGGAGGACAAAAATGGAAACCTATAAACACTATTCAACATCAGTTGGAAACAATTTGAAATCTATACAGATAATAACTAAATACAGGTATAAGATGATGCAGAAGGAGAAGATAAAAGTTTTTTGTAAAGTTGCTATTGAAGAGGCTTGCAAAAAACACAAAATAGAGATTGTTATTCTAAAAGTTCTTGATGAGCATTCACATATGATTGTTGATTGCCCGAGAACAATCAGCGACGCACAATTAATGCAGATTATTAAGGGGTTGTCATCCT
>CAZFNY010000071.1:0-4700 GCA_964520275.1 Candidatus Woesearchaeota archaeon
TGATTTTTAGTATTTAGAAGCCCCACAGCTTGCTGTGATTGGGAGCTTCACTGTGAGCACTTTTTTATTTATCAATTTATCCACTATTTCTTCTTCATTTGATGGAAGACCGAGTTTTAAATTAGACACGAATATATTACAAATGTCTATTACTGCTTCAATGGATATCTGAAGCAATCTTTTACACGCTCTCTTATTTTCTATGGAATTTTTATATTCTTCTATGTTTAGATACTGTCAAGTTATTAAGACATAGCTCAAACTTATGGTGTTTAAATTGCCGCCCATTCGTTCGCAGATTTCAATTAATAATTAAGAAATTCACGACGAACTGGAGTGAGGAGTGCAAATCTTACATGTAAATAAAAGTAAATTTTAAGACAATCTTAAATTAAAAGAAGAATATCAGTTTAAATTGACAATATTCTATGTTTATAGGTTTTATTTCTCCTAATTCATCTAAATATTTGTTTAGTTCATCAATCTTTGATAAGATTCTATTTTTATCCATGGTTTTTTACTTCATTAAGGTACATATCATAAACTTTTTTATAGAACCCAAATTCTTTTATTGCAGTAAAAGCAATCTCATAGAGCAAGTCAGAATCTTTACACAATAATACTTTTCCTTCTTTTAGTATTCTTATCCTTATATAAACTGGAAGCTGTTGGAATATCTGGATATCAAATTCCTCTTTTAGGTTTTTTAAAAAATCAAGCCTTATTTTAGACATTTGCAGATTGGAGTATTCTTTGTCAAGAAAAATGCAAATGTCAACATCCCTATGATTTTTCCCTTTTGCTGACGAACCAAATACAGCAACTGCTACTATTCGCTTAGTTTTTTTGGCTTTTTCTATAATGTTCTTTATCTGAATTTTGTCCATTAATATGCTTAAAGAACTGCAATTTAAATAATTAACTAGTTTTTAGATGACCAACACATTTTTCTAACAGAAGATCAAAATCAGGTTCTTTTTTCCATTGTTCTGAAATAAATTCTCTGAGTTCTTTATGCACAGGATAACCTTGATCTTCAACAAACCATAAATCTCCAAATTCTGGATTTAATAAAACAGTTAGTGCTTCATTTAAATCTGCGGTTTTTTCGTTTCCAATCCGCGTTGTTATTTTGTCCCAAAAATAATGACTGAATTGTAAGTGCATTAATTCATGCCCTGAAGTACGTAGACATTGCAAAAGAGGTTTTCTGATGGAAAGCATGAACGAATTGTCTTTAAGGTTATATGGACATCTTCCAATTGTAGTGATATGAGAAGTAAAATTATCTGTATATATTTGTTTGTTAGTAACTCTTTCCAGCCTGGAAAAATATTCTTGGTTTAATCCTTCCCAAGATTTCTCAACACTAGTTCTAAATGCCTCAACAATTCCGGAGGAATATAATCCTTTTATTGAATCCCAAATTTTTTCCTTACATTCTTCAAAAGTTTTATCTCTCCATAAACTTTTATAACTTTCTTCTAGAGGTTTTTTTTCTACAGGTTCTGCCCAAGGTAAAGATACATTACATAATTCCCAAGCATTTAGGATATCTTTCTCATTATTTAGTTTAAATGTAAGTGTTGGCATTTTTATTCTTTATTTGTTTTTCCATTTTGAAACAACAAAAAGATTAAATTATGCTGATGAGCTCCAAGATTATCATGATCTTCTATTTTAGTCATACCTTTAACCTCTTTTATTAAATGCCAATTATCATAGATTTTAACCAATTCTTGAAAATTAGGATAAAATTTTTCTGATTTTTTCTTAGCGAGTCCGTCTTCGTTAGACATACAAACTAAAAGATTATATCCTTCTTTGGAAGTTGCATCTTTCATCCTATTAATAACTTCCGAAGCGTCCTTTTTGTCTAATGCATGTAAAATTAATGATGCAATAACTAAATCATTTTCTTTTTCAAAATCTTCTTTTTTGATATCTCCTTCTATAAATTTAAAATTCTCAGAATCTTCTGTGGTTTTTTGGATATCTATTCCTATAACCTTTGCTCCTTTTTTATGAAAAAATTTAGACATTGTCCCTCTTCCACATCCGAGATCTAATATTTTATTTATTCTTTTTTCTAGTAGATACATTAAAAATTCTCTTTTTGTTTCTTTTACATTAATCATTTTTTTCTCTTAAAAGATGTTTAAAACACATGGGGTCTTTAGCCATATAATCTCCACTTATAGCATAAGCAATAGCCCTACAACCACGGCAATAAGCAACTTTATCGCAAAGTGTATTTCTCTTCATTTTATCCAAATCTCTTAATTCTTGCATGACCGTGCTATTTATAATTAAATTACTAATACCTTCTTTAATATTTCCAATAGGTATAGGCAGTCTTCTGCAAGGATAAACAGTCCCATCTGATAATACTAAAAGAGCCATATAACCTGCAGAACATCCAGTTAAGTATCTATTTTGTCTTTTTGCATCTTCTATTCTTGGGTTTGTTGGTTCAACAATTTTCCATAGAACATCTGAATTTAAAATTGTTATTTTATCCCCATATTGTTCCATTAATTCCCCTGTTTTTCTAAATACTGGAAGAACATCAACCGCCCCAATATATTCTGGATCATTTAATCCTATTTTTTTATCTGGAACATAGGTTTTAAAACCAACTTGTTTGGCTCCTGTTTTTATTGCTGTCTCAATTACATCTTCAAAGTCTTCTTTATTTATTTGCATTAATGTCATAGATACTGTTACATCAATTCCAGCTTTGGAGGCATTTACAATTCCCTCTAATGCATCATCGTAAGCAAATGGTTTATTTCTAATATGGTTATGTGTCTCTCTTTTTCCATCAATAGAAATTTGTAATCTTCTAATTCCTGCATCATAAATTGTTTTAGCTTTAGTAGGAGTTAGAAGAGTTCCATTTGTTAAAAGAGCAGTAATAATTCCTTCTTCTTTAGCGTGATACAAAATTTCTAATAAATCTTTTCTCAGTAAAGGTTCTCCACCAGAAATACTAATTCTCGGGACCATTGACCATCTTTTAGCAGTATTACTTAAATCATTAAGCATATTTTTAGCCTCTTCTAACATCATCAAACTTTTATCTTGAATGTGTGTTGGATGATAACAATGTAGACAACTAAGGTTGCAATCATTAGTAGAATCCCATTGTAAATACAAATGTCTTTGTGCCATACTAAAAAGACTTAAGTTTAATCAGAAAAACGATAAAATGGATTTACTTGACCTAAAGATGCATCACTCTCAACACAGGCTTTACAATCAGCATAAGAAGAAGGGCCGCATGCATCACAAGGATCACACCCATATTTGTTTTTATATTCTATAGCTTTTTTGAGATCCATATTCTAATTCGAGTTACTTACATCGGTTATACTTTCCAAAAAAGCTTTTTCTTTGTCAGTCAAATCTATAAGATTTACCATAAAAAACACAATAATCTTTTATATTTAAAACTTTCTCAAATTTTGTTTCTGATTCCTGTAGTAAAATTTCTGATAGAATAACTAAGAATCAGCACTTATTTACCCATTTCCACTGGTCTTTGTCAAAGTATTCGCAGTTCTCGCTCAAACTTGAATCTGGAAGACAGGCGCCTTTGACACATCCGTATTTGCATTTGACTTTTGGCTCTGAATTTACAAATTCATTCTCGCAGTAGTATTCTTTCAAGAAACAGCTGTCTCCCAGGCATTTGTTAACTTGGGTCAATGCTCCTTCAACTTCCTTGTAGCACGCATCTACAAACCAGATGTTTATACTTTCTGCATTCAACCCTTGTCCTGTCCCTTTTTCAAAATATGCTATTCCATTATCAGAGTCTGAACAGTGTGCTTTTGGAGCTTCTGAGATGACTCCTCCTATCAATGTGCTTCCAACCCTGAACATTGTTAATATTATGCTCCATAACCAACTGAAGAATCCTCCACTATCTTGTGTTGATTCTGACCCCTTATCATCCTGATTATTTGTGCCTGTAATTGATGTATCTGTGTTAGCAGGGTTTTCTGTTGTTTCTTGGTTGTTAATCTCCTCTAATGTGGAACAATCAGCTTCATCTTCTTCCCCATCACAATCATTGTCTAATCCATCCCCACATTGTTCTGTCTGCGGAGCTATTTCATCCTCGCAGCTGCCCCAGGCTCCTGACTGGCATCTTTTTATTCCGACAAAGCATATTCCTATGTTTGTTCCACAAGCCTGAAGATCTCCTTCAGAGCAATCTGTTTCAGGATTGCAATCTTCTATTGTGCCTGTGACAACACAATCTGACCATACTCCATTTGTGCAGGTTTGCTCTCCTGTTTTGCACATTTCTCCTGGGTCACAATCTATAGGTTCTTCTGCAGTACAACTACAATCTTCATCAATAGAAGAGTCGCAGTTGTTGTCCATATTGTCTCCGCAAATCTCTGCTCCAATTTGGCTTAAAAAACCAAGGTCAGAACATGCCTGCCAAATTCCATTTGAACAAGAAGATTCATGATTAGAGCAGCTTCCGTCTTCTGAATCATCTGCTGCCTGGCATTGTATTACTTTTATTCCAACACCTTCGTCAATCCCTCCTGCGCAATTATTATCTATTCCATTGCAGATTTCAGTTACTGAAGGTTTTATTAAAGGATTATTATCATTGCAGTCTACTCCTATATTTGTGCATCCTGTTGAGCCAGCTACCCCGTAGTCATCACTATCAGAGT
>CAZFNY010000072.1:0-4364 GCA_964520275.1 Candidatus Woesearchaeota archaeon
TAAAGGTTAGGTACCCTGTCGGGGAAGTTGATTAGCGAGAGATACATGGAACATAACACTTGCAACTAATGCTGAGCCAACCATTGTTAATCTCGTAGTTATTTTTATCAGGGTCGAGAACAAAGCTTGATAGCATAACTAAGATAATAAAAATAATTGGTAAAAATGTTTTAAATATTGAATTAATAGTTATTCTGGATATTGGAATTTCAAAGACATATTGGGAATAAGTTTCATCATAAATATCATATACATGCTCCCTTATTGAAACGTTCCATTGCTCCATATCCCAACCAATAAATGTAATGGATTTATCAAAACCTGTTTCATCTAAATCCGGAATATATTGCAATTCTTTTATGGTTTTTTTCTTGTCTTCTATAATGATTTCCACCTTTTGTCTATCAAAAGGAAATTTTTTTAAATCAATTGGACTAACAAGATTTGCTTGAATTCTACAAAATTTTTCATTAGACTCATCTATAATTTTTTTAATACTTGGTGCTCTTCCATTCATAAATTCAAAATCCTGCGAGGGACAAATATTATCACACTTTAAAGAAAGATAAAAGTCTGCAGTAAAGGCACCGGTCGCTACATCAAATTTTCCAAGATTTAATAAGTATAATCCAACTTTTACATTTTTATCAATTATACTCTTTGATTATAAATTGTTTGTAGATGTTGCTGCTGAAGATAAACCTATGTTTAATAATATTAATGAAATTATTATGCTTAATGCAAGAATTTTGTTTCGTTTTATCATATAACAGATATCTTTTTTGGGATTTTTAAAGTTTATTTTTCATCCTTGACTTCATACTCAGCATCAATGGCTTCATCTTTTTCAGAATCGCTTTTTTTCTTTTTTCTTTTGTTTGAATTATTAGAATTATCTTTTCCAAATTCTTGATTCTCTTTTGCGTGCTCTTCTGCGTATTTCTTAGCAGCTTCTTCATAAAGTTTTGTTGAAGCTTCCTGCATTGCTTTTTGAAGAGTTTCAGTTTCTTTTTTAATATCTTCAAGATTGTCTTTTTTCAAAACCTCTTTTGCACTTTTAATAGATGATTCAACTTTTTCTTTTTGTTCTTTATTTAATTTATCTCCTGATTCAGAGATTACTTTCTCACAAGAGTAAATCAATGAGTCTAATCTGTTTTTAGCTTCAATTTTTTCTCTTATCTTTTTATCTTCTTCTTCATGTTCTTTTGCTTCTTGCATCATTTTTTGAATATCTTTATCAGATAGCTTTGTAGAAGCTGTAATCTGCATTTTTTGTTCTTTTCCTGTTCCTAAATCTTTTGCACTTACATTCAAAATACCATTGGCATCAATATCAAAAGTAACTTCTATTTGAGGCACTCCTCTTGGTGCAGGAGGTATTCCTAAAAGATTAAAGTTTCCTAAACTTACATTATCTTTTGACATTGGTCTTTCTCCCTGCAATACATGTATAGTTACCGCACTCTGGAAATCTGCTGCTGTAGAAAAAATCTGGCTTTTCTTTGTTGGAATTGTTGTATTCCTTTCGATTAAAGGAGTCATTACTTCTCCTAAAGTTTCTATTCCCAATGTTAATGGTGTAACATCTAATAAAACAATATCTTTAATATCTCCTGCTAAAATTGCTCCCTGAATTGCAGCGCCTATTGCAACACATTCCATAGGGTCTACTCCTTTTTCTAATTTCTTGCTTATTTTTTCTTCAATAAATTTTTGTATTGCCGGCATTCTTGTAGGTCCACCAACAAGAATTATTTTTTTAATATCTTCTTTTTTTAAATTAGCATCTTTTAATGCTTGTTCTACTGGATGGATGCATCTTTTTATTATTGGCTCAATTAACTGTTCTAATTTTGACCTTGATATTTTTAATAACAAATGTTTAGGCCCTTTATTTGTAGCAGTAATATATGGAAGATTAATTTCTGTTTCTAAAACAGTTGAAAGTTCAATCTTGGCTTTTTCACTTGCTTCTCTAATCCTTTGCATTGCAGTAGAATCTTCATCTAAATTAACTCCTTCTTGTTTTTTAAATTCATTAATAACCAATTTAATAATTGCTTCATCCATATCTATCCCGCCTAATTGAGTATCTCCAGAAGTTGACAATACTGTGAATGTTCCATCCCCAAATTCCATTATTGTTACATCTAATGTTCCTCCGCCTAAATCGAAAACAAGTATTTTATGTTCCCCTTCTTTATCTAAACCATAAGCCATTGATGCAGCAGTCGGTTCATTTACTAATCTTACAACGTCCAATCCTGCTATTTTGCCTGCATCTTTTGTTGCTGTTCTTTGATTATCATTAAAATAAGCTGGAACAGTTATTACAGCTTTATTAACCTTCTCGCTAAGAAATGCTTCTGCATCTCTTTTTATTTTCTGCAAAATATAAGCTGAGATTTGCTGAGGCGTATATTCTTTTCCGTAAATTTTGTATTTAAAATCAGTTCCGATTTTCCTTTTTGCTTTTATTACTGTTCCTTCTGGATTTGAAACAGCTTGCCTTCTTGCAGGTTCTCCAACTAAAAGTTGTTCATCTTTTGTAAATGCAACAATAGAAGGAAACATTTTTCCTGCAACAGTAGCACCTTCTGCTGAGGGAATTATGGTTAGTTTTCCTCCTAACACAACAGCAGCTTGGCTATTGCTTGTTCCCAAATCAATTCCTATTATTTTTTCTTTTGCCATTTTAATTATCCTTCAAGTTCATTTAATTCTTTTTCTATTTCTGGAACTTTTTTCCATTTAACATTTTCAATTATATCATATTTAAATTTACATTTATGCACTTTTTCATTCTTTTCAGGGCAACCATAAATATTCCCTTTTATGCATCCTCTGCAATCTGTTGTGATTGTTTTTCCGCATTTTGGGTATTTAGCTATTGCTTTCATTTTATTTATCCTAATCTTCCAATTTATCTTCTATTTTTAAATCTTGCTTATCATCTTTTTTTGAAACTTTGACCTTGCTTGTTCTAATAACTTTGGATTTTAGAATATATCCTTTTTGTATTTCTTCAATAATTTCATCTTCATTATGTTTGCTTAATTCTTTGCACAATACTTCATGAAATTCTGGATTAAATTTTTTTCCTAATGCTTCAGTCTCTTTAAGCCCTTGATTTACAAGTATATCAAAAAATTTCTTTTTTAGTGTCAATAACCCTTTTTTGTTTTCTCCTTCTGCTGATAATCTTATAGCAGCATCAAAATCATCAAGAGTAACTATTAACTCTTTAATTAAAGTCTCATTTGCTAATTTTATTGTTTGCTCTTTTTCTTTTTCAAACTGCTTTCTATAATTATCAAAATCAGCTTGGAGATACTTTAATTGATTTAATCTTTCTTCTGCTAATTTTTTAGATTCTTCTAATTGTTTTTTTAACTCACCTATCTCATCCTTAATCTTCTTTTCTTCCTTGATTATTCCCTCGCTTTCCTGTTTTATTTCTCCAGCTAATTTTTCTACTTTCTTTTCTGACTTGTTTATTTTTTCTTGTTTCATGGTATTTTTACCTCCTTTTTTAGAGATATAATTTAAGTTATCTTCCCTATCTCTTTTATTTCATCATCAGAAATTGAACAGCCATTGAATTTTACAGCGTAGAGCAAAGCATCAAGAACTTTTTGGCCTTTTAGTTTGGAAAGCCCTTTTTTATACAATACATAGACAAGTTCAGCAGAGCGGATTATCTTGAATTCCCTGAAGTAGATATAATTATTTGTGTTGACATTCACTCTTGTCTTTAATTTCTTCTGGAACAGATTTTTTAAGTTTTCTGGCTTTTCTGCGAGAATCCTTGTTGTCCTTTCATCAACTGCAATCACATTTTTAATCTTCTTTCTGGTCAATATCTTGCTTAAAGCCAAACAGGACATTTCCCCCATATCAACTAAGTGAATCATCTCCCCATTTGCCTGAAAAGTATTGTTTGCTATGTCTAAAAGCTCTTCTGCTTGGCTGTTTATATCTTCTTCTCTGATTCCGAGAGAATCTGGAAGTTCGAGAATTTTTTCATCAAGCAGTTCTTTTATTTCCAGAGCCTCTAGTTCAAATCTTTTTGTGTTGATAGGATTGTCAATAACTTCTTTTTTGACTTCTTTTGTTATCAGGAATTTTCCATTGAATGCTGACCTTAAAGCCCTTAATTCTAGAAAGAGCCCGTTTATGGAAAAAGATATCAGAGTCGATGCGTCGAAGATGAGGGCTTTGGAAGTCATTTTCTGTATTTTATTAAGAATTTACTTAGATTATTATCCAAATGAGAAGTATCGTTCATAAGAATTAATAGCCAATTATGAAAATAATAAATCCATTCTAGAAAAACAATACAAGAGTTATACTGAATAAAA
>CAZFNY010000073.1:0-4302 GCA_964520275.1 Candidatus Woesearchaeota archaeon
CCTTTGTAAGTCAAGATAGTTCTGTCTTTGGCCTTGCTGTCAAGAATAACAGAATAACCTGTGGCGTGGTTTTCATCGACTTTCCCAAGAAATTTCACACTCTCCTTTTCCAGCAAATTCAATATCCTCTTACCATTTGCATCATTCCCAACTCTTCCAATAGAACCTGTCCTGAATCCAAGCCTTGAAAAAGCAACAGCAGTGTTTGTTCCTCCTCCTCCAACATCAAACTTCAAATCATTTATCAATATCTTGCTGCCGACATTGTAGCACACATGGCCTGCTTTTTCTGCAAGATCAGTATACACAAAAACATCTACAACAGCACTTCCAAAAGTTATTACATCAAACATTTTATCACACCTTTTATGATAAGAGTAAGCTTTATCTAATTAAAAATCTTGTTATTGATATGAAAAAGAAAGTCTTAGTCATTGTAGCTCACCCAGACGATGAGACACTCTGGATGGGAGGCCTGTTATTGAGAAACAAGAACAAATGGGACACAACTATTATTTGCATGACTAGAAGGTCTGACAAGGACCGCGAGCCAAAATTCAGAAAAGTCTGCAAAATCCTAGGAGTTAAAGGATTTATTTTTAATCTGAATGACACAACCTTAAACAAGCCACTGAATCAGAGATTAATCTTAAATATCCTAAAAAAATATTCTAATCAAAAGTGGGATTTTATATTCACCCACAACTCAAACGGAGAATACGGCCATCAAAGGCATATTGATGTCCACAAAGCAATAAAAGAAGCATTGAAAAAAAACCTTATTCACAGCAAAAAGGTTTTTTTCTTTGACTATCACAAAATTAACAATAAATATCAAGGATATTGTGTGTATAACTCAAACGCAGATAAACTTATAAAATTAAATAGCGATGAACTATTCATGAAAAGAAAATTGGCAATTGAGGTCTATGGTTACAACAGAGGAAGAATTGGTTTTGAAGAAAATAGTGCTGGCCCTATAGAATCATTTAGCGAGTTAAAATGAAAATTCTTGTTTTATATCCTTATCCCCAAGAAAATGATGGGGTGAGCATTCAGGGTCATTTACTTTACAAGGGGCTGTTAGAGGCAGGAGCTGATGCTATTCCTTGCGATTTCAGAGACAGTATCCAGAAAGAATTTTACCTTCGCCACTTTAAACCAGATGTTTGTATTGGAATAGGGTTCTGGGAAAATGTTCCGGAGATAATAAGAGAGCCTTTAAAATGGGGCGTGAATCCTGTTCCATGGTTCAATGCAGACGGCTGGGTTGCAAATTATCAAGAAGAATTCAAGCGGCTCAAATTAATGTTCACAACAAGCGAATGGGTAAAAAGCATTTACAAGAGAGACGGGGTGGATGTTAGCAAAATAGTTCCTATGCATATTGGGATAAATACAGATGTTTTCAAGCCAAAAAACAATCACGAAAAAAATCTTGCAATAAGAAGGATGTTAGGAGTAAGAGACAAGGAAAAAATGATTCTGACAATTGGAGGAGACGTGACTTCAAAAGGAGCTCAGGAAATGATGAAAGCTCTTGCTCTGGTTGACAAAGAATTTGGAGACTGGAAATATATCTGCAAATCCTGGCCAAGCGATTGTGCAAGCGAGTGGCGTGAAAAAGAAGAGCACCTTGCAAATGAACTGGGAATCAGAGAAAAAGTTATTTTCCTGGATGATGGCTGGTCTCCAGAATTCATGGCAGATGTGTTAAATGCCTGTGATATCTATGCTGCTCCCTCGAGAATAGAGGGTTTTGGCATGATTCAGGTTGAAGCAATGGCCTGTGCTAAGCCAGTGATTTCAATAAATGCAGGCGGGCCATCAGAAACAATTATTCATGGAAAAACCGGATTTTTAGCCAGAGTCTCAGAAGAAATTCAGCTTGAAGAAGAATGGGCATATCCAGGCATGGGTTTTGCAAGCAGGCAGATAATAAAATTCGACAAGCCCAAAACATTCGCATATCGGGCAAACATTGAAGACCTCAAAGAATATACTCTAAAGCTTTTAAACAGCCCAGAACTTTGCAGGGAAATGGGAAAAGCAGGAAGAAAACACGCTGTTGAAACCTTCGATTACAGGATTATCGCAAAAAAAATCCTTGATGTTATAAAGGAAAGGCTTGATTTGGATTAAACCCTTTTCAAAAAATTCAGCACATCCCAGATTTTCATTTTGCTGACTCCAACATAAGTATCTCCCAACCCAGAATACAATAGTATATTTTCTTTGTCTTCTGCTATTCCTGTTGGAAAAATAATTTCTTTTCCTTCAAATGATTTATGATGTTTTTCATCAGGAATCATGATTGGCCTAGAAGAAATTGCAATCAGCTTTTCAGGATTATTAATATCAAGCAAAGCAGCCCAGACAGAATAAACATCTTCTCTCGAATATCCTATTCCCTTATGAACATTAAAACCAAAGAGTTTCTTGATATTATAAGCAAGCCCTTTTTTCTCTTTTGTTGTTACAGCGTGGAAAATAAGCAACCAACCTAAATCTGTTCTTATTGGAGGAGGGCCAGCACCATTTCGATTAAATCTCAGATTCTTTGAAAGTTTTATTGGATTAAGTTTTCCCCAGTATTCTGAATCTTTTGAATAAGCAATCCAGATATGTGGGGAAGAAAATTCAAAATTTCCCTCTGGCCTGTCAAAAATAACAAACCTGTCCTTTATTTTCTCAGGAAACAGAACAGCATCTTTATCTTGTTCTCCAAAAATAATTTCTTTTCTCTCCCAATTAAAACAATCCTTAGACACTGCTAGGCTAGTAGAGATGTTTCCCCCTCTTGTAAGCCCAACATAAGCCATGTAATATAAATCTCCAATCTTGGTTATTCTTGGGTCTTCAACTCCAAGCTCAGAATCAGAAGAAATTCCGTAAAAAGAAGGTTTTTGATCAATCCCTAAAATCTTAAATCCTGTTTTATCCAAAAACACTCTTCTGAAATGGCTTATATAAGTGAGTCTTTTTGTTCCGTCCATGAAATTGAAATCAACATCTGTATGGCTTTCAACAGAGCTCTTGGGAAACTTGTCAATAACTATCTCAAAGCTCTTTTTTCCAGCAAATCTCGGAGAATAAAAATATTTTTCACTTTCTGCCTTTTTTAACCTCTCTATCACTCTAACATAAAGCAGGATTTTTCCGTTTGGCAGTCTGGCTGCAGCAGGATTCAAGACTCCTAAAACCTCAAACTTGTCTGAAGATGGTTTGATATCTTCTGGTTTCAAAAGAATTTTTTCTTTGATAATTGGAATCATATATGGTAACCTTTTTTTCTTTTAATTAAGATTATATTCAAAATTAATCCAAAAACAGCAGCTCCAGTTATTAAATAATTATAATTTAAGATATTATTCTGATTAATATGTTTAAGATTTAAAATCATATTTATCAAGCTATAAACACCAGCCCCTGACCAAAAACCTATTCCAATATAATTATAAATTTTTTTTATCATCTCTGCCTCTTTTAGATTAAATGAAAAGGAAGATTTGGTATAAAAGGGTTTTGATAGAAAAGAATTACTAATTTTTATTTTTATAATAAACATAAGATAAAGTTAATCCTAAAATAAAGAAAATTAATCCAATCCAGTTAGCACCACTTTTTGTTAAGCTTCCTATAGCATTGCCTGTAAAATTAGTTGATAAAAAAAATAATCCCCCAACAATTCCAATTATTGCTGATGCACCAGTAATTTTTTCTAAATTATTGCCAGAATTACCTGGATGTTTTTTAAAAAAGTCGTAAATTTCAGCAAATTGAGCACTACTCTTATATCTCTTTTTAAACTCAGGATTATCTAACATATCCTTAACAACACCCAAAACGCGCTTACCCACAAATTTTTTATCAGCCATCCCTAAAGATTCGTAAACCTGTATTGCAGCAATCGCATCAGTTATATATCCATTTTTTGATGTCTTTTCAAGCAACTCATTAGCATAACCTACTGCCCTTGCTCTTTCTTCACTAGGAATTTCCTCAGGAGAGGAGTATTTCTTTAAAGGATTCTCTGGAAAGGGTTTCGCTGTTAATCCCTCTGATTTTCCTTCTAAATATTTTCCTCTAAGTTGCACTCTTCTATCCTTCGCTTTAATCTTCCTTCCAGATTCATTGATTCCACTCTTATTTACTAATTCATCAAACTCATCAAAATTATTCTTCCCCATTTTTAACCTTAGTAAGAAAAGAGAATAATCTTTTTAAAGATATCGATAAAAATTGTATATTGTGATGTCCTGAAATAGGTTTACATTTTACACTTTGATACTAATTCTACAA
>CAZFNY010000074.1:0-4240 GCA_964520275.1 Candidatus Woesearchaeota archaeon
CGATTCCTCCCAAAACTTAAAAGTTTGGGTATCCTCGCCGTGGATGTAATGAAAATCGGAAATATTGAAATAAAGTGGCTGGGGCATTCTGGGTTTCTTATTAAGAATTCCAAGACAATCTATATAGATCCATATAATATAAAAGAGGATTTGGAAAAAGCAGACATTGTCCTTATCACTCATGGGCATTATGACCACTGCAGCTTTGCTGACCTGAAAAAGGTTGTCAAGGAAGGTACAAAGATTTTTGTCACTGCTGACTGCCAAAGCAAGATAACAAGATTTGAATTTCCAATCCAGATGGAGATTGTAGAGCCAGGTTTAGAGGTTGATTTAGGAAGCTTTAGGCTGATGTGTGTTCCTGCTTACAACATTGACAAACCGTTTCATCCACGCAATGAAGGCTGGGTTGGTTATCTGTTGAAAATAGATGACATCATTATTTATCATACTGGAGACACTGATTTGATTCCAGAAATGCAGAAGCTCACAGGCCATAATCAGCCAGGAAAAAAATTTATTGCCTTGCTTCCTGTTGGAGGAAGATTTACAATGAGTGTAGAGGAGGCTGTTGAGGCAGCCAAACTGATAAAGCCAAGTCTGGCAATCCCAATGCATTGGGGCAGTGTTATTGGAAACGAGGAAGATGCTAGGGAGTTTGTTGAACTCTGCAAAGAAGCTGGAGTTGATGCGGTGGTGCTGGAGAAAGAATAAGATGAAATACCTTTTAGGTTCTGAAAAAGATTTTTTTGATTTTGTCGATTCCATTAAGAAGGAGGATAAGGTTGGAATAATAACCCATACTGATTTAGATGGAATTGCTTCTGCAATTTTTCTGGAGAAGATTTTGGAAAGCAAGGGGGTAAAAGTAGAAAAGATATTATTTGTTTACTATGGTTTTGAAATGTTTAAGAAACCATTTATAGACTTAAAAAAACATGAAATCAACAAATTATTTTTAACTGATATGTATGCTGATGGCTCTGATATCGAGGGGTTTGAAAAACTTAGAAAAAATTTTGACACCTTTTTAGTAGATCATCACCCTATCCGTCCTGAACTAAAAAATACAGATAATATTATCAAGACAGAGTCTGCCGATTGTTCTACCTTGGTATTATATAATCTTGCTGAAAAGGTTTGTGATATGAAAAGTTGGGATTGGCTAGTTTGTGCTACAATGATCGCTGAGTTTTCTTTTAATAGTCCTGAGAATTTGAAATTTATTCAAGAGAGATATCCCAAAATAACAAAAAAAAACATCTTTATTTCTGAGCCTAAAGAAACATCCGATAAGTTGAATTCTACATCAGTGTATTATAAAGACAGAGATGGCTTAATGAAAGTTTATAATCTAGTCAAGAAAAAAGATTTTAAAGAAATAGAGAGTATCCATAAAATTGTTGATAAAGAGATACAAAGAGCAGTTAGGAAATATGATCAGGAGGCAGAGTTTTATCCTGAAAAAAACTTGTATTTTGCTTATTTTAAAGTAGCGTTTCCAATTGCCTCAACTGTTTCTACAATTCTTTCTAAACAAGATTATGACAAGATTTATATTTTTACAACTGATGTTGAAAAAGACATGGTAAAATTCAGCGCGAGAAATCAGTCTGGAAGAGAGAATCTGAATCTGTTATTGAGAAAAGGGATACAAGGATTAAAAGAGGCAGATGCTGGAGGGCATGAAAAAGCTGCTGCTGGAAGTATAAGAAGAGAAGATTTAAATAAGTTCAAAGAGAATATTTTGAGATAAGGATTTTTTAACATGGATGAGTTTACATTAAAAGTTATTCGAGGGTGCAGGAAATTTAGAGATACTAGCAGAGATTATGATCTAAGAGTTTTAGATGGAAATCCTTTAAAAATTCAGTGTTATAAAACAGATTCTGGAGCAGAGGTTTTTATGGGAGAAGCTTTAGTTGTTGAACAATCTTTTTCAAGCAAGAGAGTTGTTTTGAATGATGGCCATGATACTTCTTTTAGATATTTTATGCAGGATTATTTAGGGTTAAGATAAACTTTTTTGAATTTTTCCTCCAAAAAAATATTATGTTTGATTACCCAAATATTCTTAGACTCAAAATAGGAAATTTTGGTCAAAAAAACATTGTTTTTCAATATCACAATATTTTTAAAGAAGCAGTGTTTACATTTTTTGTTATATTAATTGATGGCAGTCAATTAATATTCCTTTGCATGCAGAGGTTTTTTTCCTCATTCTGTATTAGTTGTTAGTATAACAACTATATAAACTTTTCGTAGAAAAGAAGAAGATATAGATGTAAGGAGGTATAAAAAAGAAAAAAATGGTACTAGATTTTGCAAAAGAAGCGATAAAGAATACAGAGACTCATAGTATTAATTTTGACGATTTGAGAGCAGGTAAGGCCAGCATTAAGGTTATTGGTGTTGGCGGATGTGGTTCCAATGCTGTAACTTGGCTTTATAACAAAGGAATTACTGGTGCTACTGTTTTTTGCGTAAATACAGATGCACTTCATCTTAGTGTTACCAAAGCTGATGAAAAAATCCTTATTGGCAAGGAATTGACTAGAGGACTTGGCTGTGGCGGTATGCCTCAACGAGGAAGAGAAGCTGCAAAAGAAGCCATAGTTGACATCAAGAAGGCTGTTTCTGGCGCTGATATGGTATTTATCATTGCTGGTGAAGGTGGTGGAACAGGTACTGGAGCTGCTCCTGTTATTGCTCAACTTGCTAAAGAAACCGGTGCTATTGTTATAGGTGTTGTTACAATGCCTTTTGAGGCTGAAAAAGCTAGAATTGACAAGGCAGAATTTGGCTTACAAGAGCTAAGAGAAGTTTCAAACACCTGTATCGTTCTTGACAACAATAGACTTGTGGACATTGCTGGACAGTTACCTATTGAACAAGCCTTTGCAGTTGCTAATGAGTTAATTAGTACAATGGTAAAAGGTATTGTAGAAACCATCACCCTTCCAAGTTTGATTAACCTGGATTATGCAGATGTTTCTGCGATTATGAAAGACGGTGGTGTTGCTGTCATTGGAATAGGCGAGGCAGATACACAAGATCGTGTTAATGAAGCTGTAAAACAGGCTCTTACACATCCTCTACTTGACGTGGATTATCAAGGGGCTACTGGAGCTTTAATACACATAACTTGTGGACCTGACTTAAAGCTGGAAGAATTTGACCTTATCGGAAGGATTGTTTCAGAGAACTTGAGTCCAGACGCCCAAGTTATTATTGGTGCTAGAATCAGCAAGGAATTTGTTGGTAAAGTTAGAGTTATTACTATCATGACTGGGGTCAAATCTCCATATGTATTGGGAAGAGATAGAGAAGACAGAAATACAATGGCAGGTTCAAAACAGATGTCAGACCTTGGCATAGAAGTTTGGAATTAAATATTTAATGCCTCGGATTTTCCGAGGCTTTTTCTTTTTTTAATTTTTTTATTTTCTTAGTTTAAATAAAATTATTTAATTAGATATATCTTGCTACAACTTTAAACTTTTCACCATCATTAATATTACCTACTCGCGAGCTCGCAGATTAATTAATAACTTAATAAGATAACATGACGATAGGAGTGCAATTTTTTACATTCAGTTATGGTTTACTCACTTTTTCAAAGGATTTATAAATTCCTTTTCTGTAATTCTATCATGGCAAGAATAAAGAGGCTTGGAGTTCTCAGCACAGCATTATTTAGCATGATTTATGGGGTATTTATTGGATTAATCTCGGGATTGATTATGGCAATTTTTTTTTATTTTATTTCTTCAAAATTATCTTCTTTATTTTTAGCGTATGGGGCGACTCCTATTGAAATAGGGTTTAGTTGGTTGAGTATTCTTATTTTTCCAATTATTTATGGGATTTTGGGATTTATCATTGGCTTAATATCCACTTTAATTATTAATCTAATTTTGAAGATAATCAAAGGCCTTGAAGTTGAGATAGATACAAAAGAGTTTAAGTCAGCACCAGTTCAGATGCCTCAGCAGTATCAACCAAATCCTTCAAATAATCCTAATATCAGAAGATAAATAATATCTTAGGTTTATTGATTTATTAAGTTAGTTTTATCTAA
Organism: Candidatus Woesearchaeota archaeon; assembly: GCA_964520275.1. Classification (GTDB taxonomy): domain Archaea; phylum Nanobdellota; class Nanobdellia; order Pacearchaeales; family GW2011-AR1; genus CAZFNY01. The sequence goes on from CAZFNY010000074.1 coordinate 4,082, forward strand.
TCACCTTAAAATTTATTTTTTAGAGCGATGGGCAATAGCGATTAAGAGTATTAAACTGATAATTAAAAAATCTCCAAATGGGGATTTAACAAAAGAAGACATAAAAGGTGACATCCTCTCACACACTAAAGTGTGGAGCTTCCTGAGTCCAACCTAATC
>CAZFNY010000075.1:0-4238 GCA_964520275.1 Candidatus Woesearchaeota archaeon
AAAGAAAATACAATAATTATAGACAGCAATGAAAAAATTATTACAAGTGATTAATAAAATCTATCCATCCCCAATCTTATATGAACATAATTATCTAAAAATTCTTTTAAAGCACTGGGAGATGGTTTAAGTTCATGTATAACCTTATCAAACTCTCTGTGTATATCTCTTTCTGATGCTCCACTTCTTGTAAGTTCCACTAAATTTTTCAATTCTGGGTATTTATCTTCTAATTCTTCCATATTAAATTCTCATAGAACCCGTTTATAAATTTATCCCAAATAACTGCTTTCAGCAGGAACAGCTGCTTTTGCAGATTTTAAATAATTCTCCTCGACTTTTTTATAAACTTCAATAGTTGATTTATTAACACTTTGTTTAATTTTCTTTAAAGCTTCATCAAAATGTTTTTTTCTGACTTGTTTGGAATCTAATGACTCGCGCAGAGCGAGCATCGCTGCCTCTCTAACCAAAGCCTCCAAATCAGCACCAGTATATCCCGCAGTTTTCTTAGCAATCTCATTCAATAAAACCTCTTTTTCCTTTTCATTAAAAAGTTTCCCCCCGCTTCCCACAGGCATCTTTTTTGTATGAATTTTCAGGATATTCAATCTCCCTTCTTCTTCAGGAGCATTCACAAGTAAAATTTTGTCAAATCTTCCTGGCCTTAATAACGCAGAATCTAACATATCTGGTCTGTTCGTTGCCCCGATAATTAATATATTCTTCAAATCTTCCAAGCCATCCATTTCTGCTAACAACTGATTCAAAACTCTTTCAGTAACTTTTGTTCCGGTTTCAATTCCACGCTTGCCTGCCAAAGCGTCAATTTCATCAAAGAAAATTACACAGGGAGCAACCTGCCTTGCTCTTTCAAAAACTTTTCTCATTCCTTCTTCGCTATTATGGGCAAAAACTCCTCCAAAACCTCCTACAAAATTATGTTCGCCTGAAACTTCAATATCATAAGCATAATCTTCTCCATCAATAACCTTCACTTCTTTAACTAAATCAAAATAAACATCTCCTTCTACTAAATCCCAATATTCTTTATATTTTGTTTTGTCTTTGTCCACTAAGATAAGCATATTTTTCAAAGCCTCTTTTCCTATTGAATTATTTGTACTATACACGTTGCTCTGGCTCGACGCTAAATTATACAATTCACCTGATAAAGGGAGAATATCCGATCTTGCCCATTTTCTTGAAACTATATATTGAAGAATTCTTTTATTTCGTGTTTTATCAATAAACCCTATTTCCATAAATTTCTCAAAATTCTTAACTCCTAAAATGCTAATCCTATAAACATCTTTATTTGAAAGATTAGATTTTTTATTATAGCACGATGCAACTATTCCAAAATCTAAAAGCATGTAAAGGATATCATTTGCAAGTGTCTTGCTTACAGTTGATGCTTCAATCTTAAACTTGCCTCTTTCTGCTTCATATATTGAACCATCCCCGCTAAAATATCCTTTAAGCAAGTTAGCTTTTCCTGGTTTGTCTAAAACAAAAGACAACCCAGGAAGATTCTTTTCAAACGCTCCACTTTTCAATCCGAGAACTTTCTTAAACACTTTTTGCAAGAAATAAGAATTTATAGAAATGCAACTACTCATTTCAGATATTCTGAATCCGTAATTTTTGCATATATTCTTGATATCCCTTCTTATTTCTGGATTTTGATTATGAATTCTTACTGCATCGCTGTTGAAATCCCCTCCGGCAATCCAAACACCTGCCAGCCTCCAGAAATCTTTGTCCAATTTAAACATAGCAGAATAACTATGTTTGCTTCCTTTAAACTTCAATTTTATCTCATTAAAATCAATGCTCAATTTAGCCTCACTAATAATTTTATTGAAGTTAATTATATTTACAGGGAGATCTTTGCTCACTATATCTGCAAAATACTTTTTTGAAACACTTAGAATCTTTGATGCTATTTCTAATCCCAAAATTTTCTTTGCCCTTATCAAATATTCTTTGGCATTTCCAACAAAAATATTCTTATCTGTCTTGAAATAATCATATAAATTAACTTCTTTTATATCTTCTCTTGGAAGATTCAAATTTTTAGGAACAGCTATATAACTTTCACCGGGAATTAACTCATTAGTCGGAATATCTACAAGTCTTCCGTGAACAAATGAAAATAAAGAATGATAATCTGTGACTTTTATTTTCCTGCCGGTTCTTGTGGTAACTTCCATTAATTTACTATCAAGTTTATGTTTAATATAATCGCTGATATTTGAAAAACGAACCCTTTTATCTCTATCAAAAGAAAGCGCCTGAACATCTTCTTTATTTTCTACTATGTCCCCTATTTTCATTCGCTTAACTATTCCTTTCTGCTTAACAATTAATTCTTCATCATAAGGCAGACTTTTTCCAACCCACATGCTCAATAATGAAGGTCCTTTAACTTGTATAAAATTCGCTTCAGATTCATTTGCAACTGCTTTTGCTAAAAGAGTTTTACCTGTTCCAGGAGGGCCGTAAAGTAAAATTCCTCTCGAAGGACGGATGCCCATTCTTTCAAAACTCTCTGGATATTTCAAAGGCCATTCTATTGCTTCTTTTAATTCTTTTTTGATTTTATCCAAACCCCCAACACCTTCCCAATCAACATTCGGAGTCTCAACCAAAACCTCCCTCATAGCAGAAGGTCTGACAACTTTTAAAGCATCCATAAAATCATCATGATGAACAACTAATTTTTTTAAAATTTCCGGAGGAATCTGCTCCTCTTCATCTAATTTCATTTTAGGAAGGAATCTTCTCAAAACATTCATTGCAGCCTCTTTTGAAAGTGCCTCCAAATCAGCACCGACAAATCCGTGGGTTACAGAAGCTATTTCATCCAGACTAACATCTTTTGTCAAAGGCATACCTCTTGTGTGGATTTTTAAAACCGCAAGTCTTCCTTTTTTGCCTGGAACATTAATCGCTATCTCCCTGTCAAATCTTCCGGGTCTTCTCAAAGCAGGATCAATAGCATTAACTCTATTAGTTGCACCAATAACTATAACCTTGCCTCTTGATTTAAGCCCGTCCATCATGGTCAAAATCTGACTGACAACCCTCCTCTCAACTTCTCCTCCAACATCTTCTCTTTTCGGGGCAATGGCATCAAGCTCGTCAATAAAAATAATTGCAGGTGCATTTTTCTCTGCTTCTTCAAAAATATCCCTGATCTTTTTTTCACTTTCTCCGTAAAACTTTGACATAACTTCTGGGCCATTCAATAAAATAAAATGCGCTTCAGATTCATTTGCAACTGCTCTTGCTAAAAGGGTTTTACCTGTTCCAGGAGGACCGTGGAGCAAAACCCCTTTAGGAGCATCTATCCCCAGTTTTTGGAAAATCTCCGGATGCTTCATAGGAATCTCCACCATCTCCCTGATTTTCTTAATTTCATCATCAAGTCCTCCAATATCTTCATAATTAATTTCAGGAATAGTTTCTTCACTTATTTCAACTGCTTTGGTATTTAACGAAACTTGTGTGTTTTCTGTTATTATTACAGGAGAACTCGGAGTTGTATTTACAACTAAAAATTTAATCTGGGCAACCCCTCCCCCCAAATTTCCAAAAAAATTTCCAAAATCTTCACCAAACATATCCCCAAAACCCTCTCCGAGACCCATTTCTGAAAACAAATCTCTTCTTCGCTGAACACCTCCTAAAACAACAACATCTCCTTTCATAACAGTTCTTCCTAAAAGCCCCCTTCTCAAACTTTCTGGTTCACCCTGAACCATAATTCCTTTTTGTGCCGGCGCGATTGTCATTTTTTTTGCTTCTTTAACCTCTGCTTTAGAAACAATAACAATATCTCCCAAACTTGCTTTTGCATTTCTTCTCAAGATTCCGTCAATACGAATAATTCCCTCTCCAACATCTGCAGGATAAGCTCTGTCAGCAATTGCAACAGTCTCCCTGTTTCCTTTAATTAAAATAACATCTCCTCTCTTCACTTCTAATTCCCTCATTAATTCAGAATCCAGTCTCGCTATGCCCTTGTAAACCTCGTCCTGCTGTGCTTCAACAACTTTCAGCTGAATTTGTTTTTTCTTTTCTGTCATTTTCTTTTCTGTGCCTCTGCAAAATTTAAACTCAATCTTCCAATATCCTCAAAACATAATTTTACCATGCTATCCATAATTTTTTCCTGCTCATTCATAAAAGAAACTATTTCTTTAGGAATTGAAACAGCATAACTATTTCCA
>CAZFNY010000076.1:0-4207 GCA_964520275.1 Candidatus Woesearchaeota archaeon
CCTCCTTTTTGTTGAAAGTGGTAAGTCACCCTTTTTTATATGGTTTCACCAAAGCTTTATAACTCGTCGATAGTTGCTAAAGCGATAGTTGCTAAAGATTTATATATCCTGGTTTTTATTTTTGGCTATGGACTCTCAAAGCGGTGAAAAAAACATAGAGGTAAAAGAAGCATTTGGTTCTGAAGAAGCTTTTTTAGAGATTTTAAAGATTTTTTCTCCTGGAACTGCTATGAGGACTGCTTTTGATGATATACTCAAGGCTGGAATGGGCGCCATTGTTGTGGTTGATGAAGAAGGATTGTTTAGCATTGTAGATGGGGGTTTTAAGATAAATTCCAAGTTTAGCCCGCAGAAACTTGTTGAATTGGCCAAGATGGACGGGGCTATTATCCTTTCTAAAGATATGAAAAAAATTCTTTATGCAAATACTTTGCTTACTCCAAAAGCAAGTTTCAAGACAAGTGAAACAGGAACAAGGCACAAGGCTGCAGAGAGGACTGCAAAACAATTCAGCACAATAGTTGCCGCTGTTTCTGAGAGGAGAAACAAGATTACTCTTTATTGGGGGAATTATAAACACTTTCTGGAAAATAGTTCAGAAATATTAAGGAGGGCTACAGAGACGCTTCAAATCCTGGAAAAACAAAAAGAGGTGTTTGATGATCTGCTGATTCATCTTAATGTCCTAGAAATTACTGACCTGACTTCTACAAGCGACATCTGCAATGTTCTGCAGAGAATGGAAATAATCAGAAGGATTTCAGAGAGTGTCAAGAGATATCTGGTAGAGCTGGGAAAAGAAGGGATTATTGTAAGTATGAGACTAAAAGAGCTTACTAAGAATATTAGTTCTGAAAGAGAGATGATATTCAAAGATTATTTTGGTTTTGATTATTCAAAAATAGACATAGTTCTTAAAAACATGAACTTTGATTTTTTGCTTGAAGGAGGAAATATTCTTAGATTGGTTTTTGAAGAACTGCATGACCGGCCTATTTTTCCAAAAGGATGGAGAATCTTGAAAAAGACCAATTTTCTTGAAAAGGATTTAGAAAATCTAATGGGTTCTTATAAAACTCTTGGCAAGCTTTTTGATGCAGACAAAGAGTCCTTGGATTCTATTTTAGGAGAAAATTTTCTGGCAAGCTCCTTGAAAAAGAACCTTAATCTTTTAAAAGAAAAGATTTTAGAAGGCAAGAAGATTTAATATTAGATGCTTACCAAGAAACAAATCCTGGAAATCAAGGAACATCTTGAAAGAGCGCAAAATCCGGTTTTCTTTTTTGATAATGATCCTGATGGGCTTTGTTCTTTTCTGCTATTACAGAGGTATATTGGAAGAGGAAGAGGAGTTGTGATAAAGTCTTTTCCTGCATTAGATATAAATTACTTCAGAAAGATTGAGGAATTAAATGCAGATTACATATTCATTCTTGACAAGCCTGTTGTTTCTGATGAGTTTTTCAAAAAAGCAGAACAGATTAATATGCCTATTGTCTGGATAGACCATCACGAAATGGACTCTATTGTTGTTCCTGATTTTGTTAATTATTATAATCCTTGTTTGAATGAGCAGAAAACAAACGAGCCTGTTACTGTGCTTTGCTATCAAATTACTCAGAGAAAAGAGGATTTGTGGATTGCTGTTATAGGAGCAATTACAGACTGGTTTTTGCCTGAGTTTTATCCTGAGTTCTGTAAGAAATATCCGGATTTGGCAATTGAGAGTGATAATCCGTTTGAAATACTCTATACTTCAAAAATCGGAAGCATAGCAAGAATGTTAAGCAATGGACTTAAAGACACTACAACTAATGTTGTGAATATGCTTAGGCTCTTGGTAAAAGCCAGTTCTCCTCAGGATATTTTAGAGGAAAACGTCAAGACATACGCGCTTCATAAACGGTCTGAACAGATTTATAAGAAGTATAAAATCCTTTTGGATAAAGCCAAGAAGCTGGTTTCTAAAAACAAAAAAATTCTGTTCTTTAAATACTCTGGAGATTTGAGCGTGAGCGGGGAACTGGCAAATGAACTTAGCTACAGATTTCCTGGAAAGATAATTGTCGTCGCCTATGTCAAAGGAGCAAAAGTCAATATTTCGCTGAGGGGAAAGAACATAAAAGAAAAATTCTTAAAAATAATAGAAGGTGTTGAAGGAGCAGTTGGTGGGGGTCATAAAGACGCTGTTGGAGGCCAGCTGAATCCAGCCTATCTGGATGATTTTGAGAGAAAGCTGAAAGAGAGGTTTGAATAGTTCAATAACTCTTTCCGATGTAAACCCAATAATCTGCTTGTTCTCCGGAGATTATACATTTTTTTCCTTTTATTGGGGGTTGGTCTGAAGGGATGTTTAGAGTTTTTGCTCCGTTTGTTTTTTCTTTTAGAATATCCTCCACTTCTTCTGAATTTTTTAGTGGAACAAGAACTAATTTTTTCTCCTTGATTTTTGCTATGGCTGACTTTAGATCTTCTGCCTTATCCAATCCGCTTTGCAGGAATTTATTCGCTTTGTTGAACAATCTTCCCTGAATATTGTTTAGTTCTTCTTCTACGAATTTGTTCAGGTCTTTTATTTTCACTTCTTGTTTATGAAGATTATCCCTGCTAATGATTGTTGCTTGATTTTTCTCCAGGTCTTTTGGTCCTATTTCTATTCTCAATGGAATTCCTTTAAGCTCCCATTCATTGAATTTCCAACCAGGCGTCACTTCTGACCGATTATCCAAGATAGGGTCATATCTTGAGAATTGCCTTTCTATCTCTTTTGCTTTTTTCATAACCTTTTCGTTTTTTTTAGATTGAATTGGGATAATCACTATCTTATTTGGTGCTATCTTTGGGGGAAGAACCAAGCCATTGTTATCAGAGTGCAAGGCGAACATTACTCCGAGCATTCTTGTGGAGATTGCCCAGGTATTTTGCCAGACATAGTCTTCTTTCCCGTTCTTGTCCTTGAATTTTATATCATATGCTTTTGCAAAATTCTGGCCATCATGGTGAAAGTCTGGGCCCTGGATTGCTTTTTTGTTTGGAAGATAATTTTCAATGGTTACAGTGTATTCTGCTCCTGCGAATTTTTCCTTGTCTGTTTTTTTACCAATTATTCCTGGAATTGCCATATGGTCTTCTAAAATTTCTTTATACATACCAATTATTTTTTCTTCTTCTGCCTCTGCCTCTTTTTTTGTAGCAAAAGCCGTGTGTCCTTCATTGAAGATAAATTCTCTTGTCCTGAAGAATGGGATAGGGTTGTTGAATTCCCATCTTACAACATTACTCCACTGATTGTATTTTAGTGGAAGATCTCTCCAGGATCTAATCCATTTAGCATAGGATTCGTACATTATTGCCTCGCTGGTTGGCCTTACTGCAAGTCTTTCCTGCAGTTTTGTGTTTCCTGCCTGTGTCACCCAGGCAACCTCTGGAGCAAATCCCTTAAGATGCTCCTGCTCTTTTTTCAATAAGGATTCTGGTATAAACATAGGGAAATAGACATTTTTTACCCCCATTTTTTTGAGCTTTTTGTCAACTTCATCTCTTATTTTTTCCCATATCTGCCATGCTGTTGGCTTGAACACCATACAGCCAGAAACAGAGGTATAATCAGCTAATTCTGCTTTGAGTATTAATTGAGTGTACCACTCGCTGAAATTTTCCTCTTTTTTTACACTCAAGCCTTCTTGGGATTTTTTCTGTTCTTGCTTCATAGATTCAATTAGATTAGAGATTTAATAAATGTTTTGAAGAATGAAAATCCCAAAAACCATTCGAAAACATATAAATCTGTTTTGAAGAATTATATCTTCCACTTTCCATTTTCCTGCACAACTTTATTATCTAAGATAATTTTTGCCTTTTTCATGTCTTTGATTAAATCCCAGTGGATTGCAGAGTCATTTCCTCCTCCATTTTCCAGATAGGCCATGCCCAATGCCAAGTGAATTGTTCCTGCTATTTTTTCATCAAAGAAAAGATTATTTGTGAATTTTTTTATCATTGGATTTATTCCTATCCCAAATTCTCCGATGTAAGAAGCATTTTTACCTGATTCTAAAGCAGCTTTTAGCATATTTTTATTTTTCTTTGCATCGTATTCTATTACTTTTCCTTTTTTAAATCTTAGAAAAACATCTTTTATCTCTCTTCCATTATAAAGAGAGGGAAAATCAAACTTGACAAACCCATTTAGTGTTTTTTTAACAGG
>CAZFNY010000077.1:0-4185 GCA_964520275.1 Candidatus Woesearchaeota archaeon
ATTAGGTTGGACTCAGGAAGCTCCACACTTTAGTGTGTGAGAGGATGTCACTTTATCAATCTTCTTCTCTATTCTATTCATTTTGGGATCGTTCTTCCTTAACTTTCTTCTTACCAGTCCTGAAACTCCTATCTTTTTTCTTTAGCTTATTCATTAGAGAAGTTTCAAGAAAGATATGAAGATAAGAGTTTTTCTTATGGTTTTCTGGATTTGACTATTGCTTTGTGACAAGTTTTTTATCAATCTTGTTAGAAAGGTCGTTTAGTTTAATTTCCAGCCCATCAAGCATTTCTTCAGCTGTTTGTTCTATTTTAATTCCCTTCTTTTCCTCTCCAGTTCTGCTACTTTTTCTCTGAGAAATTTATTTTCTTCTGTCAATTCCTTTATAACATCCCTATTTATTTTTATTTTGTTAAAGTTTTGTCTATCTTTCTCGACCCCTTTAAGAAGCATCTTTCTCAGGCTTAAATCTTCTTTTTTATTTCTGACATAAAAAGTTTCTCCATCCGGAGTTGTACCTGTCTCAATAATGAACATTTCAGAATTAAGTTCTGTGATCAAATTTGAGAAAGACATCTCTATAGATATTTGTTTCATCTCTTTTAGCATTATTTTTATCTTTCCTGAACTATTTGGCTCAAAATAAGCAGGCATTTCAGCTGATAATGAACTTTGTTGTGCTTCCTATTTTCTTTTTATCTGGAGCTTTGTTCCCATTGACAACTGCTCCGGCGATATTGAAGATAATTGCGCATATTAATCCATTGACTTATGGAGTAGAAGGAATCAGATATGGGCTTTTAGGAGCGTCTGCAATTCATCCTGGAATAAGTTTGTTAGTCCTTGGAGGATTTGGAGCAGTAATGATTTTCTTAGGTGGTTTCCTATTCAAGCATGTGAAAGTCTGAAATTCTAAACTCTTGTTTTTGCTCTTCGGAAGTTTTCTATGAAAACTTACGGTTTAAAGTTCTTCTTAGAATAATACTGCTAGTCAGGATAAACAACCCTAATGCTAGCCCTCCTAAAACATCTGTGAACCAGTGCAGATTAAGATAGAGCCTGGTGAATGAAATCAATAATATCATGAAGCAGGAAAATATAATTGTATTTAGCTTAAGAGATTTTGGCCTGTTGTTTGCTAAAGCCAGATAAATCAAGAGCCCAAAAAACACAACTGCGACTGTTGCATGGCCGCTTGGAAATGCAAAGCTAGTGTCAGAGACAAGAGCATTAATAGGCCTGACTCTCTGAACTAATTCTTTCATGACAAAAATCAATCCTCCGGTTAATATCATTGTAAATCCAAAAAAGGTCGCCTGTTTTTTTAAATACCCTAACCACAAGAAAACAGAAATCAACAAAGAGAGAACAACGAGATTTATTGTATCAAAAAGAACCCCTATTATTTTTGAAATCTCTGCAAAAAAAGAATGATTTATCTGGGAAATCCAGGAATTCAGAAACAAATCCCAGTTGATTAAAAATCCATTAGAAGATATCTCAAATAATAAAAAGACAAAAACGAGCAGAGATAAAAGACTAACAAACAACATTCTTCTTGGAATTTTCATAATAATTATACTTCTTGGGGATTTATAAATTGTAATGGAGAAGGAGTAGTTTTTTAAATTCTTGAAGAGTTATTTATACATGGGGAAAAAAAGGGGTTTTCTGATCAGAGGAATAATTTCAATTATTTTAGGTTTTCTTCCGTCTTTTCTATTTGTAACCCTATTAATTCAGGGTTCTCCTCTTACCAATTACATAAACTTCTTGAAGGATCTCAAGTCTTCTTGGTGGGCTTGGGCGTGTGCTGGGGGTTTAATAATTTTCTTTTTTTTGTTTTGGAGTCTTATCCAATATTTAAGGAATCCAGAAAAGAAAAGAAGGAAAAAATTTGCACTGATAGTTTTTATTTTTTTGTTTGCGATAATCTTCTTTTTGATATTGACCCAGGTTTATCTGTATGGGAAATTTTTGTTAGGGAGTGATTTATTGATAAAACTTTCTGCAGACAAAGACAATTTATTTTTTAGTGAAGACCAAAATCAGGATGTCACTTTTAAAATTTCTGCGACCATGAACCCGTTTTGTATAGCAGAGTGTTCTTATCAATTCTTCGATTTAAGCTCTGGAAATTTAATCGAATCTGGAGAGTTTAACATGACTTCTATATTCTCTAAATCAAAAACCTATACTCTTAACAAAACAGAGACAACCGAAAGCCAGAGACTTAATAGGTTTGATATCAAGTGCAAAACACAAAAGGCGAGATTCTGCTACACTAAAGCCGAAGAGATAACAAGATCGATCTTAATCACATTAAATTATGGACTTAGTGAAGAACAAAAAAAAATTATGAATGAATCCAAGGAGAGAATCATAGAATTAAAAAAAAGAATCTCCTCAATAGAACAGGATTTGAATGAATCTGATTTAAACATTGCAGGAATAAATAACTCTTTTTCTGCAGAGAATCTATCAGAAGAGTCTTCTAACTTGCACAATCAAATTCAGACATTAAACAATTCTATAATGAATCTTGAAGATTTGTGGAAAATTAAAAAAATATTTGTGACACCGGAAGAGATCATTGGAGCAGAACTTATGATCAGAGGGGTCAACCAAAGTGGAATCGGATTAAAAGAAAAAATAGCTTCTGAAATTTATTTATATAACTCTTTAATTGAGAACATAACTTATACTAAATCGAGATTGAATGAGATGCTGAAATTTAATTTAACTAATTCTTCTTGTGATAAACTGGATGAAAAAATCTCTGGATTTAATGTGGCAATCAGTGAATTTATTAATGAATCAGATTTGACCAAGAAAGAAGAAAACATAAAGAAAATTGCTTCTGAGATATTAGCATTCTATCAGGAGAGTAAAGAAGAATCTGGAGAAATCTGCCCTATTGAAACAGCAATCTCAGGAAAAAACTTTAGTGAGATAAGAATAGTTTCTTTGCAAAAAGTGATTCCTGAATTCTATTTAGAAGAGCCAGAACCCTTATGTTGTTTTTATGGAAAATGTGAAAAATGTTGCGATGAGAATTGCTCGAATAAAAATTATCCAGTGATATTTCTTCATGGGCATAGTGTCAACAAGGCACTTCCAGCAGATTATAGCCTAGATGCTCTCGCAAAAATCAAAGGAAAATTATCTGACGAAGGTTATGTTGATGCTGGAGCCATACTAATCAGCTCTGTAAAAGAGCAACCTGGATTGTGGGGGAGGGTTAATGCTCCTGTAGCTGTGACTGCCAGTTACTTTTTTGAGGTTTATAGAACAGAAGATGGAGGAGAAATCACTGTACCTTCAAAGACAGACAGCATAGACACTTATGCTATAAGATTAAGGGATATAATTGAAACAGTAAAATACAGGACAAACAAAGACAAAGTCATTATTGTAGCCCATAGCATGGGGGGGTTGGTCACTAGAAGATATACTGAAGTTTTCGGGGACTCAAATATAGAAAAAGCCATATTCATAACAATCCCTAATCACGGAATTGACGGGAAGGTCAGGGATTATTGTTCAATATTAGGAGAAAAATCTACCTGCGAAGACATGGACAAGGATAGTATTTTTATAAACAAATTAGATAGTTCCCCCCCACCAGGGTTCCCTACTGAAAATATTATTGGATTTGGCTGTGTTATGGGAGATGAGACAGGAGATGGGATTGTAAAGAATTCCAGCCAGTTTTTATCCTATGCAAATAATTATTACATAGAAGGAAAATGTAATGAATTGAGCTTTGATTTTCTTCATGAGTCTATTGTTGATCCTGATAAATATCCTGCAGCCTATGAAATAATTAGAAATTCCCTCAATATTACAAGAATTTAACAGAAACGTTTAAAAGTGCCTTTCCTTCTCTTAAATAGTATAGCGGGATGGAGCAGCCTGGAGTGCTCGCCGGGCCCATAATCGTATGGAACCAAGGTTCCCTAACAAGTCACCTTCTTTTTATGGAATGTGTATGGGACACCCGGAGGTCGTGTGGTTCAAATCCCACTCCCGCTATAATCTATATTTTCTGATTCTGAACGAATAAATTTATTAACTTATTTTATCTACTTATTTAATGTATATAAGCAGATTAATTACAGGATTAACTCTTGTGACATCCTCTGTCGGCTAAAGCCGACAGCGTCCTAGGAAGCGTGGTGCAAC
>CAZFNY010000078.1:0-4086 GCA_964520275.1 Candidatus Woesearchaeota archaeon
AAGCTCTAAAAGAATCAAATTATTTGTTAAAAAGTCCTTTCCGGACAGAGCAGGTTGGAAGAACTTAGAATGTAAAAACAGCTTTCTTTCTAAAATCATCAACCTTTTCTTTCTTAAAAAATATTTCTCTTTTAACGGCTTTTTGCAAAACTTTTCTTAATTCTTCTTTATTTAAACCCCAATTTATCTTTTTTACAAAATCATCCAGGTTCAGCCATTCAGAATCTACATGCTCTTCATTTAACATTACTTTTCCTCTTTTGACAAAAGCTAAAAAATTATTTTCTGAATAATCTTCTCCACTCCAAGAATAAATAGAACCCCATTTTAAATTAAAAATTTCAGATACCTTAAGGTTAGTCTCTTCTTTTACTTCTCTGTTGATAGCATCTTCTAAAGATTCATTTACTTCAACAGTCCCAGTTACAGTAAACCAATAATCTCCTCCATGAGAAGGATCTTTAGGATTATTTCTCAATAAAAGAAATCTTTCCCCATCACATATAAAAGCCAGTATCTTTTTGTTCATATTAAATTAAGGTTATCGCTGTTTAAAAATCTTGTTTGAGATAATTCCCCCTTAACTTTTTTAAAAAGCCAGTTAACTCTTCAGCTGAAGAAAAATAACGTAAATCTACTTCATTTTCTACTTCTGGATTTAATCTTCCACTTATTGTTCTTTCGTCTAACAAAATAGGGATATTTCTTCCTAAATATTTTTTATGATACTTAGTGTATGCAATTTCAACTAATGTGCCAGGAGATAATCCAAAACCAATCATTAATCCTGTTCTTAAACTAAGACAAGTATTCAAAACACTCCATCCCCCATCAACTTCCTCTATCTTATCACAAAACTGAAAATATTTTTCCAAAACATCGCATCCTCCTCTTGGAATAGCCCCCACAACTTCCAAACCCCCAAAATTTTTATATGATTTAGCAAAATCTAAGGGAATACCTTCATCAGGGATTAAATAAATAGTAGAAAGATTTGTGGCAAGAACTTTTCCAATTTCATCTTTATACCTCTCGTAAACGTCCCCATCAATTTTTCCAAATCTAAATATTTTTGTTTTATCAGTTGGACCAATAAGTAAGGCAGATAAATTATTATCTGACATTTTCTATTCTCCCTTTAAGTTTTTGAAAAGTTCCATACAAATCATTTCCTACACATAACTCGCCATGCAATTTCATGATGCCAAAACCATTATTTTCTCTTAATATTCCTAATATCTTACTTAATTCACCAAATTTCCCACATCTTAGATATTCTAAAGAAGCATATTTCTGCATTGCAGGATTATAAGTTAAATTTCTTCCATGAGTATGTATTATTGCTTTTTCTTCAGGAATAGTCTGATAAACTTCGGATATTATTGGCATCTCTGAAGAAGGATGCTTCTCTCCTTTCCATCTAATTTTCCAATTATCTGTTTCTACAACAAGAGCTATATCTCCTTTGGTTAAACTCCCGACATTTGATCCTGTAGTAGAAACTAAAATTCCTTCATTGACCTTTTTACTCATAAATCCTGCTGAACCTTTAATTAAATCTCCCTCTAACAAAGATTCACCAACAGACCTAAATTCTGAAAAATTTTCTTCTACTGCTCTTAGATAAGACTCATCTGTGGGCAATCTTTCAGAATCATATCTTATTCTTAAAAAGCAATTATAAGTTGTATCTGCTATTTTTTCTAAAGGGGCCATTGTTATTTTATCGGAAGTTATCTCTGGCCAAACAACTTGACAACCCCATTGTTGAAGTATTTCTAAAGATCTTGAAGTAATTGGATGTTCCCAAAGAGAACGGTTCATAGCAGGGGCAAAAATAACCTTTTTTCTTTTTCCAATCGAACTAGCAATAATAGTCATGGGATAACTATCTGCTATACCCTGGGCAACTTTATTCAATGTATTAAATGTGGCTGGAACGACTAAAAGAATATCTTCTAAAGGAATCTCTTCACCATTCTTTGAATAATCTAAAGATATCTTATTTCCAGGAATTTCAAAATCTTTCATATCAGCAATTTTTCTAGCCATATCTGTAAAGAAACTGTAGACATTTGCCCCTTCACCAACAAATTCTCTAACTAGTTCAGGAATAATAGAACATTTTTTTGCTCCAGTCATTACAAGATATACTACTTTATTATCTAGAGTTTTCATTTTCTTCCTCCAAGCTGCCTGTAATACTCATAAGCCACTATTGGAACAACTGTAGGTAAAGTTAAAAATGGGACTTCACTCGTTGTAGGAACAGAAACTAATTCATCCAATCTTGAGACTTTCTCTCTGCTTAATCCTCCAGATTCAGTACCAAAAACAAAAACACTTTTACCTTCTGATAAATCCAAATCAAATATTGATTTTTTTGCATGGGGGGAAGTTCCTATTAAATATCTCCCACGATTATGCAATTCTTGAGCAGCAAGATTCAGATTTTCAAAAATTTCTATATAAGGGTAAGAATTAATCCCCCAAGACTTTACTTTTGAAACGATTTTTTTATGTCTCAAATCAATAGAATTTCCAGAAACATATAAATCACAATTTCCAACAGCCAAGGCTGTCTGGATTATCTGTGCTGCATCATATGGTGCCCTTAAACAATCAAATAAAAGACCTATTCTTTTTTCCATTTTTGCCTCAAAAATTTATTTGCATTATATTCTGCTATAGAGCCCTGTGCAGCAGCTACAATTATTTGTTTTAAATTTCCGGTAATATCTCCTGCTGCATAAACTCCTGGAATGTTTGTTGCCATATTATTATCTACCCCGATATAACCCCCTTTATCTAACTCGACATTTAACCTTCTTGCAAGATCATTATTAGGAAGCAGTCCAATACAAACAAAAACTCCTTCTGCAGCAACTTTTTCTAGTCCCTTTGGGCCTTGAATATTTACTTCTCTTAAATTCTCTTCTCCATCTAAAGAAATAATTTGAGAAGAAATTCTAACTGGAATTGATAACTCGTATATCTTCTGGGTATATTTATCCTTACAGTTTAATCTTGGGTCTTTTTCTATTATTTCAACATCACATCCAAGATTTTTAAGATAAACTGCAGTAACTGCTCCAGTATTTCTCCCACCAACAATGAATACTTTCTTGCCCACAAATTGATTTCCTTCAGAAGTGCAGTAATAAAAAACAGATTTGCCTAAAAATCTGTCAACTCCAGGAACTTCCAATCTTTTTTGTTTAGTGCCAGTACACAAGATAATTGATTCTGCAACTGCTTTTTTGTCTCCTAAGTCTATTGAGAATTTATCTTCTTCTTGTATTACGTTTTTAACACACGAACGATCTGGGAAAATTTCATCATTGGCTAAATGTTTTCTAAATGTTTCTATTAATTCACTTCCACTAACAGCACTGAATCCTAGATAATTATCAACAGTATAGTGTGAATCTACAGAAACTCTTGGAAACCACCCCTCTTCTTGAGATTCATATAAAACAAATCTAACATCATCATTTTTTGCATTTAAGGCAGCAGACATTCCAGCGGGCCCAGCTCCAACAATAGCTAAATTATATTTTTCCATATTATTTTTCTCCAACAATTATTATTTGGTCTGAAGTAATTTGTGCTTTATCTTTATCTCCAAAGTAAGATTTTATCTTTTTTCTATCTTCTTCTCCAACATGATCTAAAAATGGAAACATCTGCATTACTTGTAATAGCTCTTCAAATGAGTATTCTCTTTTAATATCCAATTCTCTTAGAGAAATATCTCTAAAACCTGAAGATTTTAATCTTTGAATATAAAAACTTGAATCTCTTGATCTAATTAGTCTTTCTCTAAAAATATCTGCTATTTCTTTTAATCCTTTTCCAGTACCGTACTCTCTAAAAAAGAATTTTCCAGGAGTTTTTAAAACACGGTAAACTTCTGGCTCTGAGAAATTTGTTACATTTTTTGCAATTACTGCATCAAAAAAATCTGATTGGAATGGGAGATTCACATTATCTCCTAAGACTAAATAAATATCCAAACCAGAACTTCTTTCTCTTGCTTTTTCTAACATCTCTGGAGAGATATCGATTCCCCATAGACCATATCTT
>CAZFNY010000079.1:0-4071 GCA_964520275.1 Candidatus Woesearchaeota archaeon
GTCTTTTGAGCTCGTGATAAATATTTTTTAACCTATCATCAACCTCACAAATAGAATAACTAACTGCTCCAAGTAAGACTAACCCTATAATTATAGATATAGCATATCCTTCCTGATCCATAGGTTCTTCCAAATAATAATCATCTATAAAGATTTATCTCTTAAAAAACTACTTTAAAATAATTCCCGATTAAACTATCTTCTTTTCTTTTTTTCAGGTTTCTTCAGACTCCTTCTTGTAATAATTGCCATAAAAAGAAACCCAAACATCAAAGCATCATTTCCTAAAATAAGACTTAAGATAGCCCCTATAAAACTGGCTAAGATTATCAGCTTAAACCATCTCTGGCCAGCGTGTAATTCTTCTTTTGTCGCTTTTGCAAGATAATTTCCAAGGGGAAAGCCAATTGCTAAAACCAGAATTCCGATAATAAACTTAAGCACCTCTAACATAATAAAAATAATCCATGTGGGTTTTTATATCTTAATGAGCAAACCAAAATATTTAAATATGTGTGAACACATATTTATTTATGACAAATATAACCTTGTCTGTGCCAGAAGACCTGCATAGAAAAATGAAAAGGTTCTCTGAAATGAAATGGAGCGAAGTAGCAAGAAAAGCGATAGAACAGAGAGTAGATGACTTAGAGACTATAGAAAAAATTGCTTCCAAGAGCAAGTTGTCTTCTAGAGATGCAGAAGAGATAGCAAAAAAGATAAAAAGATCTTCTTCTTTAAGATTTAATGAGTATCGTAGTTGATACTAACATTTTGATTTCAGCATTAATAAAAGATAGTGTCACAAGGAATCTGATTTTAAATATTAAGGAAATTCTTCTATTACTAGAATTAGACTTAGAGGAGATAGATAATCACAAAGAGGAAATTTTAGATAAATCTGGTTTATCTGAAAATGAATTTGAAGTAATGCTATCATTTTTGCTGAAGAACTTTAAGATAATCAAAACAGAAGAGGTGATAAATTATAGAGAAGAAGCAATAGAGATAATTGGAAATATAGATAAAGATGATGTTGTCTTCTTTGCAACAGCGCTCGCTTTCAATTGCCCTATTTGGTCAGATGATAAAAGGCTGAAAGAACAAAAAAAGATTAAGGTATTTAATACTTCTGAAGTGATCGATTATTTTATGCACGAGAATATTTAAGAAACTATGTTTTTATATCTTATCTAAATATCAAGTCCAAGATAATTTAATACTTCTTCAACTTCAGAAAAAGGTCTCTGCATATTATCTGCAAAAACTTGCATACTATCATATCTCTCTTTTTTATCTGGACCCCCCATAATATATGCATCCATCATTTCAATAAAATAGGCCATTCTTTGTGATTTTTCTTCAGCACCAGCATTCTCCTGTATGTATTCTTCGTTAAGTTTATCAATATTTAAAAGTGAAATAAACTTATCATAACTTGTAGAAGCCGATTTTACTGCTTCTGCTACCTCTTTTTTATTATCCTCCAATAATCTTGTAATATCCTTGGCTGGTCCTAGAAATACCATAACAGAATTTACTAATAGTAGTTTAAACATTTATTTAATACAAAATCTATTTAAACTTCAATATAATCCACAAAATCATGTACAAAAAATATCTTGTCATAGCCAGCAAGAAAAACATAGCAGGCCTCAACATAATCAACCAGCTTCCGCAATTCAGGAAAAGCCCTGTAATGGCTTCTCTCACAGAAGCGCCGACTTTTGACATCTACACGCCAGAAGAAGAGGCAATTTACACAGAAAGCCTGGATTTGAATAAGATTAATAGATATGATTTTGTAATTTTTGCTTCAACACACAAGTCAGAAAAAGGAGGAAAAACTCTTTCAATTCACACTCCTGGAAACTGGCGCACAGCTGAATTAGGCGGAGAAGACAATAGGGTATGCAAAACCTCTGCTTTGTTCCAGAAACAAATGTTTGAAAAATTAAAGGCAAATGTAGCCAAATATGAATTAGAGGAATTTCAGGTGACTCTTGAATGCACTCATCACGGCCCTTTGATAAGCAGGCCGTGTGTTTTCATTGAAATCGGTTCAACAGAAGAAGAGTGGACAAACCGAAGAGCAGCATTTGTTATTGCAAAGACAATTGCAGACACAATCCACGAGTTTGAATCAAACCCTTACAATGAGATAGCAATCGGGCTCGGAGGCCCGCACTACTGCCCAAATTTCAACAAGATACAATTGAAATCAAATGTCGCACTATCTCATATAATTCCCCAGTATGCTGCTCCAATAACAGAAGAGATGATTCAGGAAGCCATAGAAAAAACTGAGGAAGAAGTTGATTTTATTTTAATTGACTGGAAAGGCCTCGGTGTTTCAGAAGAACGCCAGAGGGTCCTCGATATCTTGGACAAGCTTTATATTCAGTGGAAAAAGACTTCAGACATAAACAAGGATTAAAAACCCTTATAAATCTTTTATTCCTAATAACTTCATGAATAAAGAGCTGAAAAAGAGGCTGTCTGTTCTGGATCCCAGATTCAAGAAACAAATCCAAGATTTGTTTTCAAACATAAATGAGTCTGTCTCTCTTCTTTATGAGACCGCAACCCGCGACGAAAAAACCGGTTTGTACAACAACAAGTTTTTTGACAACATCCTTGACATGGAGCTTGAAAAAGCTAAAAGAGGAAAAGAAAAGCTTTCTTTGATTGAAATAGACATAGATTTTTTTAAAAAGATAAATGACACTTACGGCCACATAAAGGCAGATGATTTATTGGCTGTTTTGGCAAGGGTCATCCAAAAGCAGATAAGAAAGTCAGATATTGCAGCTCGCTTTGGAGGAGAGGAATTTTTTATTCTTCTTCCAGAAACTAGCATTATCAAAGCAGAAAAAGTGGCTTCCAGGTTAAAAGACTCAATCCATAAAAACCCAAGATTAAAAGAGCACAATGTTACTGTCAGTGGCGGAATAACTCAATTCAAAAAAAGAGATTCAAAAAAAACTTTTAAGATCCGGGCAGACAAGGCCCTTTACAAAGCTAAACAGACAGGCAGAGATAAATTTGTTGCGATAAAATAAATAAAAATGGTTCTAAAAAAAGGCTCTTTTGTTTTAAAACTATCCACGAAAATCTCCAATAATCTAAAGCCTTTTTGCAAGAAAATCATTGTGGCAGGAAGCATAAGAAGGCGTGTTAAAGCTCCAGGAGATATTGATATTGTTCTGATTCCTAAAGATAGAAAAAAGATTTTTGATTTGATGAACAAAAAAGGGAAATTTCTTCAAGGAGGACAAAAGCGCGATACTTTCAGAATAGATGGAGTTAAAGTAGAGCTTTATTTTACAACTCCAGAAAGCTGGGGTGCAACTCTCTTTGCATATTCAAGTGAAAGCGGGGCTGCAATTGGGCTTAGGATGGTTGCAAAAAGAAAAGGCTTGCATTTAAACCAGTATGGGTTGTTCAAGAATGGAAAATATCTCGCAGGAAAAACCGAGCAGGATATCTACAAGGCGTTGGGAAGGCCTTACAAAAAGCCAGAAAATAGGTAATTTTCTATAAAATATCCCTGGAAAGGTTTAACCATTTTAAAAGTAAAGTAATAGCTGCTCACTGCGTTCGTAGTTTTTATTACTAATTAATGCATAGTCGACGAGCGTTGAGCTGGAGTAAAAATTAATGTTCAATTTTAAGATAATTTATATAAAAAGTATTAAGTTCATCCTATTTTAATAGTAAGTATAAGAAATACCCCCCTAAATAAACTATTTAAATCAAATATTTTTTTATAAACTATGGTTGCTAAGATAGATTACTCCAAATGCTGCTGGAAAGACGGAAAATGCTCTAGTTGTTCTTGTTGTGGGACTTGCAATGGCTGTGTTGAAGCGTGTCCAGTAGAAGCAATTACTCGAAAAAAGAAAGTTGTTATTGACAAGAAAAAATGCATAAGTTGCAGTGCCTGCGTTATCGCCCGCAAGCATGGAGCTATTTCTGTGGATTGAAACAATATTTTACAAAATAACAATCTTATCAAAGTTTCCGCAAGAAATCTGTCTGCTTTAGCTGACAGATGAATTGCGTCTGATT
>CAZFNY010000080.1:0-4023 GCA_964520275.1 Candidatus Woesearchaeota archaeon
TATTGATAGAAAGATAATATTATCTTTGGTGATTATAGGAATTCACCAAAGCCATAAATCAAAACCTCTTTAAACTTTACTTCTATTTTATTTTTATAATATCCCATGCAAAACATAAGATTCGGGCCTGCTGGGCTTGGAGGAGTGCAAGATGCGGTTTCAAAGCTGGAAGAGTATCATAATCTCGGATTGCAAGCCTGCGAGATTGCATTCACTTATGGGGTTTATATCAAGAAAAAAGAAGATGCTTTGAGAATTGGGAAGGCTGCTAAAAAGCTGGGAATTTATTTGAGCATTCACGCTCCTTACTGGATTAATCTTAATTCTGCAGAAAAAGAAAAAGTTGAAAAAAGCAAACAAAGAATCCTGGATTGTTTGAAAGTTGGAACATGGCTAGGAGCAAAAAAAGTTATTTTTCATCCTGGATATTACGGGAAATTTTCCAAACAAGAGGCTTATGAAAAAATAAAAAAAGAGATTCTTGAAATGCAATCAGAAAGAAAAGAAAAAAATTACACTCCAAAACTTGCTCCAGAAACAACAGGTAAAAATAATGTTTTTGGGAGCATTGAAGAAATCAAAAAACTTGTTGAAGAAACACACTGCAGTTTTTGCATTGATTTTGCACATGTTTTAGCCAGGGAAAAATCCTACAAATTTGAAGAAATCAAGAAGCTTTTTGGGAACCAAGAAGAGTGGCATATCCATTTTTCAGGAATAGAGTATGGAGAAAAGGGCGAGAAAAGGCATAAAAAGACCCCTGAGAGCGAATTGAAGAAACTGATTTCAGAACTGCCAAAAGATAAAGAGATAATTATAATAAATGAGAGCCCTTATAATGTTGAAGACTCGATTTTGGGGCTGAAAATTTATAAAAATTCCAAATAATTAGTGACAAGACAGAATTTCTTTCACTGATTGTCATCACTTTTAGTGACAATTTTAGCACTGAATAATTAAACTATTCTGTTGTCACCATAAAGTTTATAAATGATTTTTTAGTCATAAATATACGGAAAATAAACATTTCCGTGCAATTAAAAAATGAATAAAACGAAAATGAATGCCAAAAATATTTTGGTTTCTTTTCTGACAATTGTAACAGCTTTGTTTCTAGTTGCTACAGTAAGTGCTACAGAAACTTGCCCAGTACCACAAGACCCCTCTGAAATAACAGATGATATAACAGATGGTATGATGGTTAGTGTTGATGGTATGTGGACTGAGGCAGGTATCCCTAGTGTTATTGCTGGAGAAACTATTACTGTTAAAGTATGGTTTACTTCAAATGTTTATGACACTGATGTAACAATAGATGCAGAGATTGAAGGACAAAAAGTTGATGCTAAAGCTAGTACAACTCCTTTTGATGTTGAATGTGGAATTATGTACAAGAAAACATTGACTATTAAGGTTCCTTATGAGCTTAAGGATGAATTGAGTGATTTTGCAAGTCTTAACATTGAAATAGATGGTAAAGACTACAAGACCACACTTGAATCCATTAATTTAAGGATACAAAGACCTTCATACAATGTAGCAATCAAGTCAGTTAGTGTAGACCAGACAGTTAAGGCTGGAGAATCTTTCCCAGTTGAAATTGTCTTGAAAAACATCGGCTATGACAACTTAGACGACCTTTATGTAACTGCAAGAATATCCGCATTGGGTATTGAAAAATCAGGTTACTTTGGGGATCTTGTTGCACTTGAATGCGACAACCATGACAATGGAGTAGATGTCAATGGAGACGGCTCTGTTGATCTTGAAAGAACTTGTCATGATGACAGCACAGACACTGTTAGCGGAAAACTCTCCTTGAGTGTTCCATACAATGTTAAAGCTGGGACATATAGCCTTGAAGTTGAAGTAAAGAATGATGACACAACTTCAACAAAGACTGCACAAATTGTTGTTGGAAATGACTTTGAGAAGACTGTTTTCAAATCTGGAAATAGTGTATGGATAGTCAACCCAACTGACAATGTTGTCGGCTACAGAGTTATTGCTGAATCTCCTGCCAGTGTGAGCGATAGTGTTGTTTTTGTACCTGCTGGTGCAAGCAAGACAATAACTGTTGACCCAAACGCAAAAGGCGAATACAGTTTCAATGTCAATGTTTTCTCCATGACCGGAGAACTTGTTGACTCAATTGAATTTGCTGGAAGCACAACTGCTGGAACTTCAGACAAGTCAGAAACAAATCCGATAGTTATCTTGACAGTTATCCTTGCGATAATCTTTATCGTATTGCTGATTGTCCTGATAGTTTTGATTGGAAAGAAACCTGAAAAGTCAGGAGAATTTGGAGAAAGTTACTACTAAATTTTTTTTACTTTTTTTTACTTTTTTATTTTTTTACTTTCTCCCTTTTCCTTATAATAGACAATAAATAAATTATTTAAATGATGAAGACACAGAGATAAAATGAAATTAATAAATAAATTAGGGCCTGTGGGAAAAGGAATAGCTATAGGAGCGACAGCAGTATTTATTGGAATGTATTTGCTTACGTGCGGAGTAGGAGAGAGGGAGAAAAAAAGGCTTGAAAAAGAAAAAATAATCAAAGCTCTTGTTGATGAAAGAAATGATTTGTCTGCACAGAACCCATATCTAAGAGACAGCACTTTATCTCAAAATGTTGAATGCATAAATTACACTCTCAAGTTATTGAAGGAGAGAGGCTATCTTGATGGAATTGACAGCTCTTTATATAGAAGGGCTTTTGAGAAGTAAAAAAATGAAAATAGGAAATAAAACAAGAGATTCATTGTTTCCTTTTACATATTTAATAATTTTAGCAGGAATTATTGGTTTGGGCAGTTCAAAACTTAACTCTTATTTTAATAATAAGGAGATAACAAACCCAAAATACCATATGGTTTCTTATTCTAGAGGTATTAACGGCCATGTTGAATACGTTAAATATTCTAATGGCTCACAAGATGTAAAAATTTATCCTAATTTTGGACTCACCCTATTTGGATTTTAATTTTATCAGGATTTGGATGAGGATAAACATGTTGATGTAATACGAAAAAACGGCAGTGGGTTTGTATGGGGAAGATTTGAAGGAATATTACTCAGAGATGTTAATTATGGTTCTAATAAATTAGAGTTTAATGAAGCAGACAAAAGATTAGAGAAACTTGCTAAAGGGGAAAAACCCTAAACAAACCTCACAAAAACAAAGCCAGGAATTTCTTTGAGCATGTTCAGGGAAGAATCTTCTTTTTTAAACTGAGATATTGCCTGGTCTAATTCTCCTATTGGAGCAACAAGAATTCCTCCTTCTTTAAGCTGTTCTGTTAATGCCTCTGGTATTTCCATGCATGCAGCACTTATCAAAATCCTGTCAAAAGGGGCTTTTTCAGGAAGCCCAATCCTGCCATCTCTGTTAAAGAGTTCTATATCTGAATAATGTTTTAGGATATTTCTGGATTTATCTGCAATTTTCTGGACCAGCTCTACTCCAAATACCTTGCCAGCCTCTCCAACAATTTCAGACATCAAAGCAAGAACATAGCCAGAGCCAGAGCCTACTTCTAAAACATCCTGGCCTTGCTTCAGCTTCAAAAGAGAAAGCATTACTGCAATAGTATATGGCTGTGAAATTGTCTGGTTAAAACCGATTGGAAGAGCTATGTCTGCGTATGCAAGAGATTTCATATTCTGAAGAACAAAGTCCTCTCTTTTCACTTTCTCAAATGCCTCGAGGATTTTTGGAGAAAACCCGCGTTTGGCCAAAGAGGCAATAAGCTCCTGTTTATCCATGTTATTCTAAAGCATCAGAAGTATAAATAAGTGAGGGAAGTGGGGAAAAGATATAAATTTTTATAAAGCTAGTTCTCTAATAATTAAAATGGGAAGATGTGGACATCCTACTACATTAGAACAACGCTCTAAAATTTTCAGATATGCTTTTTTCTATAGTGAAATTGCCGATTTAGCAACGTCTAGTTTAGAGTATAGTGAAGCTCCCAATCACAGCAAGCTGTGGGGCTTCTAAATACTAAAAATCAC
>CAZFNY010000081.1:0-3902 GCA_964520275.1 Candidatus Woesearchaeota archaeon
AGATTAGGTTGGACTCAGGAAGCTCCACACTTTAGTGTGTGAGAGGATGTCACATCCATAAAAAATAATAATTAAATTAGTTGATAATAATTATTATACTAAAACATATAAAAATTTACTAATCTCACTCAATCCAATTAACCTCGACAAAATCGTGTTTTGTTGCAATCAATATAAGATCTATCAGCCACCAAATCCCCAAGCCTCCAAGAGTGATTAACTTAAGAATCCCTGTCCCGATATATCCCAGATAAAACCTGTCAACCCCTAACCATCCAAGCAATATCGAGAACAAAAGAGCAACTATCCATCTCTTGTCTCTCCTCCTGCTGTCTGATTTTTGTACACTCACTTCTTTTGCCATAATTTACCTCTAAAATTATTGAATATAATAAATTAATTAAAATAAAAATTAAAAAATTAAGAAAACCTATCTCTTCTTTTTCTTTTTTCCAGCTTTCTTCTTTTTCTTTCCGCCTCTAGCCATCTTAGCCTCACAGACATTTCCTTTTCCGTCTACATAGTAAAGATGCCCAGGTTTTCTCTTAACAACTAACTTATGGATTATTTTTCCCATTGTATCTAACTTTCACCTCCTTTCATTTTAAGATTTATAAGATACTCAGTCGATTTCTCTTTTTAAATCTTTCTTATTCCCGACGAGGAGTTTAATTTGTTCCAGGTATTTATTATTAAGCGGAATTTCAACAATTCTTCTAAATGGTTTTTCGGGTTTGATAATCAGTTTAAACGGTCTGATAGTCTTCAAATCCAAAACATTATTCTTTTCATCAAGCCAGATAGCAATAAAAGGAAAAAACACAAAATAAGAAGTGAGTGCTAAATCAGTTTTTTTCCCAAAATCAAACAGCAAAGCTCCTGCATTCTTTTTTCTGGAAAACATCAAGCCTATTCCTCGTCGAAAAAAATTGCATTTAGTTACACCTACTTTTATTCTCTTTTTTTTGTACTTAAAGCAAAATTCCATTTTTTCTTCTTTGATATTCTTTATATATGAAGTTAACATTCTTCTCTGTCACATAATTGTGATGCTGGAATCCTCCTCCAAAAGTCTTTGGAATGTGCATGAGCTCATGGATTATTATCTTGGTCTTGTCTTCCTCACTAAGCTTGTCAAATCTTTCTGAAAGAAATTCAAGAGCATAAAAAGCTTTGATGCCAAGGGCCTTCTGCATCAGTTTTCCGAGCGCATGGCATCTGGCAAGCGTCCCTCTGGTAGAAGTCCCATAACTCCTAAGGCATTGAATCCTCTCAATCTTGACATGAGGAAACAAAACCTTAGAAATCTCCTCTGCCTTAACCTGAAGGTCTGGAGCAAATTCGTATTTCATTTTAATTCAAAATCCCAAAAATTTAATTGTCCTTTTGCGGGAATAGGATTATCAAGCCTAGTAACTTCTTCAAGGATAAATCCATGATCTCCCCAGAAATTATCAGCTAAATGTAAATTACTATCTTGTCCATGCTCATCTTCATTTTTATAATGTTTAACTTCAATTAATTTCGCCTTTCCTACAATCATACCACATGGCAAATTTGTAAATCCAAATTTGTTCATTGCTTGCTCATCTGGGTTTTTAGATGCATGAACTAAAAACTCTCCCCTAAAATTAGTATTCCATTTTCTAAGTTCAATAGTTTTTTTACCAGAAACTACTAATTCTGCAAATGGTTGTTTTAAAGATAATACTTTCATCCCTGAAAAAATACTTGAAGATTTATAAATTTATCAATATAACTCCATAATCTTCTCTCTCGATGTGAACCCCGACTTTATTCTGACTTCTTCCTTAAAATATCTTTTCAAAATCTTCAGCAATTCAAGGTTTGCCTTGTTGTTCTCAGGAGCAGATTTAAGGTAAACCAGATATTCTCTATCATTAACCTTAACAACCTCTTGTTTTCCAGAATGAGGTCTTGCTTTTATCTTTATGAACATTTTCCATGCAAAAAATATCTTTGATATTTTTTATGAGAATATTCATATCCTCTTATGTTTATCTTTGTTTGTGAAGATGGATTAATCTCAGTTACTAAGTTTTTTTTATTTTTGTTTAACAATCCAAAACATTCCATCCCAAGTAAACAATATGCAACACCTGCAACTGAGAAAATAGCTACTGGTGGATTATCTATGCAATACTGAATTATATCCATTAAAATCTAAAACAAAATAAATATAAAAATCTTTCTACTATCACCTATATCCTCTTTCTCTCCTGTCTTTTCTTCTCTTGTATATCAAGAACAATATGAAGATAATCAGCGCAATTATTGCAATTATCAAGATTATGTAACTTGTCTTTAAATATTTCCTTTCAACAACACTGAAAGTGTCATAAGTAGTGACTGTAAGATTATTATACTTGACTTCTCCGAGAACAATATACACTCCCTTCCTGGTTCCTATAGGAACATGCATTTTTCTCTCAACAGAAAGATTTGTCTTTACTGCAATCATCTCTTTGGATAATTCATAAACAATAACCTTGTCAAAATCCGTGATGTATAAATAAAGCTCCACATCAACCGCAGTTCCATAAAGTCCAATATTTAGCATATCTACCATAACAGACATGTCGCTTCCAGAATACACTCTCTTGTATTGCGAAGGAACAATAACCTTCAAATCAAAAAGAGGCTCTTTTTTCTTTACTTCAATAACAACGCTTATCTTCTTTTCCACTTTATTTCCATTGACAATTATTTTCCCAAAATAAACTCCTGGCTTTGTCTGACTTAAAGCATACAGATAAAGCTGAAGCTTCTTGTCTTTTCCAACCCCCAAAACAAAATTATCCTCGCTTAAAACAGCCATGTCAGAAATATTCTCTATGCTGATAGAAATATTCAGGTTAGTTGTGCCGGTGTTATTGATTTTTATCTCAAAACTTTTCCCTTCCTGTTCAAAAATGGTTGTTGTTATAAATAAAGGCTCAACTTCAAAATTAGAGACAGAAACTCCTCCACCCCCGCCCCCGCTAGAAGAGCCTCCTCCTGCAGGAGGGACATAGCATGAAACCGAAGAATAAGTCACATTCCACTGAACAGAATCGTTCAACTCTCCATCAGTTATTTCTGCTTTTACTGTTGCATTTCCAGAAACTCCGCATCCAAAAGTATAACGAAATTCATCCACAGAAGAACCAGAATCTTTCTCCTGCAAAACCCCATTGACATACCAGTAAGCATCTGGGATTGTCCCATCAGAATCATTTTTTGTAATATTGAAATAAAGTTGCTGAGTTCCAGGAACACTTAAAGTTAAATTAGTTGGAAAATAAGCCGTAATATTTGGAGCTCTATTTGCATTTGTAACAGTCAAACTAAAATTATCGCAAAGCGAGATGCTTGCTCCTGTCTGGCCGCACTCCTGGCTAATATTCACGTGAACATTTGTCAATCCAGTATCATTGACACAGACAGTCACATTATAAACTCCAACCTTTGTATTGCTAGTAGCAGTAAAATTCATGACTCCTTGAGAACTTATATTAAAAAGACTGACCACGCTTCCAGTCGAATTAGTAATCGTGATATTATAAGTCAGTCCCCCATAGCCCCAGTTGTACTCTATATCACTAACATCCCAAACCTCATAAAAAGTCGAGTTTTCTCCTCTGGTCCAGATTGTTTGCACCCCAATATCTTCTACAACCGGCGCATTGTTAATTTCTATAATAGTTATGTTGACGTTTTTAGTATCACTGCAGCAGGTTGAATTATACCCGTCATCAATATAAACACTCTCTTCATAAAGTTTAGAGCCAAGATTAGCTGTGCCAAAATCAGTTTTGTCAAGAGTTCCAGAGACTATTGCAAACTGGTTAATATTTGGAGTTGTCTGAGAAAGCCAAAAAACAAAAAAAGGATTTTGCGGA
>CAZFNY010000082.1:0-3853 GCA_964520275.1 Candidatus Woesearchaeota archaeon
AGAAAGATAATATTATCTTTGGTGATTATAGGAATTCACCAAAGCCTGAAATAGTGAAATTTATAAACTCTAAAAAGACTAAATAAATATGGGTCTAGAAAACAGAATGTTGATTACAAATCCGACCAAAGGAAAAATAGCAATGTTCTTAGGAATAGCATCAATGTCTTTAAGCCCAGTTCCTCTTCTAGTAAGAGGATGTGGATATGCTTCAGATTATATTCATGCAGCTCAAGCAAAACCAAGCTCTAAACCAGTAGAAGATGCCCTTGCTATTGGAGCAGGAATGCTTATTGGGGGTTTTGTGTTATATCTAATTGGAAAAATTAGGCATAGTTATTACAATTAACAACCTAAAACTCCCTAGCTAAACCAAGCTTGTTCGCGCTTCCTAAAACCACTCCCTCAAACTCTTCTGCGTCTTGATTTGCTCAAGAAGCTTGCTCTGGTCAAATATCTTTTTACTGTCAAATCCAAACTTTATCATGCCGACTTTTCTGCAGCTTTCAGTCAGTTCTTCCATTTTATTAAACTCCAGTTTTCTATGGCCAAGCGTCTTCCTTACAGACTCCCTTACAACCCACACTCCTAAAGCAGCCCAATAGCTCGGAGTTTCAATTCTGATGACAAGAACACTCGCCTGTCTTTTTATTTTATCTAGGTATTCCAGAATTGGGAGCCTCGCAGCATAATAACCTCCTGCTGTGGCTGATGCATAGGTTTTTCTTCCAGAAAAACTCTCAAAATCAGTTGAGGCTTTTATCTCATTAGAAGGATTCCACGAGCTTCCAGGAAGATAGAGTTCAAAAAGCTCATAGCTGAAAACATTCGGAAATAGCATGATCAGATAATGGTTTCCAAGAAAGCTCCCGAAAAACAATTCATAATTTTCTATCCACTTGTATTCCCTAATATTCTCCAAAAGTTTTTTTCCTATAGTATCATCTGTTGCAGTGATACTCCATCTTGTTGGAACAAGCTTTTTGTTTTTTTTCAATCCAAGCACCCCAACACTAAGGATTTTGCTTAAAACATATTCGCTGAAATTATTTTTATAAAGATAAAGCATTCCTTCAGAAGATTTCATTTCATCATTGATAACTTTGTCCACTTTTTGGTCAATCTTAACATTGCTTGTGATTCTGGCATTTTTCAAAGGCGCTTTCATTCCGTGTGGAGTCAAGACTCTGTCTTTGTTTCTTCCTACAAGAATGTCTCTTTTCAGTTCTATTTCAACATCTACTGGTTTTGAAGCCAAAGCCAATTCTTGTGCAATCTGAACAAACTTCTTATTAAGCCGAGAATCCTGAACCTTTGCCTGAAATCGAGAATTCAGCAAGCTGTCTCTAAGCTTGACAACTTCATTGATAGTGAAATTTTTTTCTGCCCAGTATTTTGCATCATCATAGACCCAAGCATCTTCATCTTTCTCCAAAGGGCTCAAAATCCCGACATTCACCAAAGGATACCTTAATTTAGAACCAATAAAAACACTCGGAGGAGAATTGCTGTCTAAATGAGATACTTTGCCAATATCTCTGTATTTAAAACGCGTTTCAGCTATCTTTTTTATGACCTCAAATCTTATATCTTTCATAAATCACTAAGAACAAAGAAGTTTAAATTATTTGTTTGTTACTCGAGAAGAAGAATTAAATCCCTAAATTAAAACTAAATAATCTACTCCAATAGTAATATGTTAACTTATAAGGGAAATGTAAAAATAAACAAATACCTGATTGTTTGGATAAACTTATGAACTTGTTTTTGTTAGGATAAGAATGAAAAAATGGGTGGTTATTGGCCTTATTGTGGCGGTTTTAATTGTGGCTTTAATTATAATATTTTATCCTTCTAGTGAAAAAGAAAACAATGTTGTTAGTTGCGCTAAAGTAAATGAAACTTGTGGTGGTGGAATTCAAGGTCCGAATGGAGAGAGTAATTATATTAATTGTTGTGTTGGTTTAAGTTGTGAAGGTTACGAAATGGGTGTATGTGTGAACAAAAGCAAATAGTCAAAAAACAAACAATCAGATGATTTTTTATATCCACCCCCTTCTAAATACTCCCTTGTTTTTTATCTCAAAGTTCAGCTCTTTTCTTGGAAGGCTTCTGTGCTTCACTAAAATAGCTTTTCTTCTGTCTCTATCTAATTTCAGTTCTATGATGCACTTGCTCCAATACTTAAAAAGGTCTCCTCCAACAATATTTGCCTCTGGCTTTTTGCCTTTTCTCCAGTCTTTTTCTGATTGAAACTCTTTATACACTTGATTTGTAATAAGTATTGGAATATTTTGGACTCTTGCAATTTCTGCCAAATCCCGCATCTGATTTGCAATCTCTCTGTTAACTCCTTTGATAAATTCGCTCTCTCCTAATTTCACTGCATCTCCCAGCTCCAGCCTGTAAAGCATAGCCATGCCGTCAATAACAATCAAGCTTATCTGTTCCTTCTTGACTCTTTCCAAAAGCTTCTGGAATATTTTTCTCTGCTCATCAAAACTCTTAGGCTCCAACAATAAGATATTCTTCAGAGTTTCTTCATATCCCTCTCCTATAATCTGCTTAACTCTTTCAGAAGAAAAACCTCCTTCTGTGTCAATAAAAATAACCTTTCCTCCTTTTTTTGCCTGACTGCACACTGCTAATAAGATAAAATTAGTTTTCCCGCTTCCAGGAGGCCCGGCAATCATTGTTATAACTCCAGCCTCATACCCTCCATAAAGCCATTTGTTAAGGTCAAAACTTCCTGCAGAAACCCTTTCCAATTTTTGAATATCCATGAACAAACAAATAAATAAGAATTAATAAGGATTATTGTGATGATTCTTTAATGAACCCACGCACGAGGGATTGCTTTTTCTAACTGACCCTTTCTTAATAAGGCCCTATAAAGTCCAGGATATCGTTTTGAAAGTTCATATCTTCTTAATTTTCTAATTTGAGGATGCACCATAAAAAATTCCAAAGGAGTGGGAAATCCATGATAATTATAATCCTCTTTTCTAGGCTTTAATCCCTCTTCATTCCAGCATCTAACAACTGTTTTATACCCGTGTTTTGTCCGTGTTGAACATGTACGCACGTTTCCATTACAGGCCCTGTGAGCCTCAACAATAACATCTACATCTTTTTGTTTTAATTTATCAACAGAGCGAGTAACTTCTAGTCCTAATAATTTTAAATACTTCCCCACAGTTGTTGGACTATATCCAAACTGCCTTCCAATTTCGTTTGTATTTTTTCTAAATGCATAATGACCTAGAACAAGTAGCCAAATTTCATCATCAAATAACCCAACGCCTTTTCCACTCTTAACAAACTCAGCTTCTTTAAGTTCTTGTTCCAATCTTCCTTTCATTCCAAAAAGAGATTATTTCATCTTTTTAAAATCTTCTAAAACCTTGTCCAAATCCTTTGTTATGCCAGAAATAGCATCATTCAAGGCCTTTTTTGCACTCTTGCCTTTTGTCTTTACTTTAAGGGCAGGTTTTTCAGTAGGATGGTCTCGCTTCCAGGCAGCAAATGTGACTGCATCATCTTTATTCAGATAAACTCTAAGTATCTCTGCTAAAGTGGTATTTTCAAATTCAATCTCCATCTCTTCCTTTTCAGCTTTAAGAATATTCATTTCCATATTAAGAAATCTTTAAGATAGTTTAAAAAGCCTTCGGTGGGCTTTTTAAAGTGTGATGTCCTGATGCTTTGTCCGGAGTTAGCATATTTTGAAGGTTGATTTGTCTTTTTAAGCTCTAAAAGAATCAAATTATTTGTTAAAAAGTCCTTTCCGGACAGAGCATGTCCTGAAATTACTTTACACCTTGAGGTCTCTTGTGAAGACCTCGTAAGGTGT
>CAZFNY010000083.1:0-3800 GCA_964520275.1 Candidatus Woesearchaeota archaeon
TTCGAAACCCTCTCGTAAATCTTCAGGGTCTTTTTGGCAATTATGCTCCAACCAGAGACAGTGTGGACATATTTGAGGGCGTTTTGCGAGAATTTGTCTCTGAGCCTCTTTGATTTCAGAAGTTTTATTATGGCTTTGTAGAATTTTTTTCTGTCTTTCACTGCAAGTCCTGCTTTACTGTTTCTTATTTCCGCACCGAGCCCTTCTATGTCTGTAACTATTGAGGGTGTTCCTGTTGAAAATCCGTGAGCCAGGACTCCTGACTGGCTTTCTGATTTGTAAGCTAATACAAGAATGTCAAACAGCGCGAGCCTTTTGTAGAACTCTCCTTCTTCATAATCCTTGACGATAAATTCTATATTTTTACTTACAGGACTTTCCATTATCTCTTTAAGGATTTTTTTTATGTATTCGCGCGTTTCTGGCGCTGCATGAGGCTTTACCTCTAGAGAAAGAATTGCATTTGGGAATTTTTTAATAACTTTTGGCCATTGGTGAATTAAAGTTCTAAATCCTTTTCTTTCATCTGCTATCCCTGCACTGCCCACAATTAATTTATCCTCATAGCTGAATTCTTTTCTTAGCTTATCTCTGTCAAAATTTAAGTGTTCTTTAGAACCATGAGGCAGGATGCAAACATTCTGAGGTGTCCAGCCAATATTTTGTTTCAGAGTTTTTTTTTGATATTCTTCATGGAAAATCCCTACATTCAACCATTTCAGGCTTTCACTCACAAAATTTGATTGATATTTTTCCATCTTTTTATATATACTATGGTAGGTCATGACTGTTGGAATTTCTTCTTCATTAAGCATTTTAATCAATTCAAGAAGCCTTTGATTCCTATCTTCATGGGTCTCATACAACCCGTATTCGTGCTGGATATGCACTAATTGCGGTTTTTCTTTTTTTATAACATTGAAAACTTTTTTGTTCCAATCATTATCTTTGAGGTTTATTATTGGATAGTCTGCTTTTTTTGCATCTGTATGAGCTATGATTTTTATAGAGATCTTCTTGTTGTGTTTTTTCGCATAATTTTTAATCGCTTGAATGTAGTCGTTGGAGTAATATGCAATTCCGCAGGACCTTGGAAGATAGCTGCTAATCCACACCACTTTTTTTGTCATGACTGAACAAATGGTTTTTTGTTTATAAACTTTGTTTGTTGAATGTGGATTAGCTACTCGCAAGCTCGTAGAATTATTTTAGGATTAATAATGATGGGAAGGGTTATATCTTTGATGATATCTGATTATCAAATATATACTAAGTGTATTTAAGAGATATAGACTAAATAGAAGATTAAACAAATAAGATATGGGGCGATTAATCTATTTTCTGGGATAAACAATTCCTTGTTGGCTATTTAAAATCTAACATTAATATACTAAATAGATATTTATCTCTCTATAATAAATTAATAACAATAATCAGTGATTTCATTTAATTATCTGCAGAATTCATAACTTCGTGTGCTTCTTTTTTTAATTCTTCAAGCATTAATCTGGAAGTAAGGTAAGATATTGTTGATTCTGCCCCCTGATTCAGGTTTACCATGTGCCTTCCCAGACCATCAAAACATCCTCCTGTTGTCTCATCATATATCATCTGCTTTAGATGGTTTTTTCCTAAGAACCAATTAAAGGCAAGAATTGCTTTTTTATAATACTCTTTTTCTCTGGAAACTTTGTACGCAGTCACATAAGCCTGAACTATTGATGATGCGTCTGCAGGCTGCTGATCAAAAAAAGCTCTTTCTCCATTTCTCTTATACCACCCATTTTGGCCTATTGGGGATAATTCCCCCTCTATAAACATCAGGTTAGATAAAAATTCAAGAGTCTTTTTTGCAATTTCTAAATATCTTTCTTTTTTTGTTACTTCATATGCTGAGAAAAGTGAATCTGGAAGATTAGCATTTGAGTAAGTTAAGTAAGATTCAAACCAGTGCCAATTCTGAGAAGACTCTTCCTCATATAGTTTAATCAAACTGTCTGATATTTTTATTATTATTGAAAGGATTTCTGGATTTTGAGATGCTTTGTAATATTCACATAGGCCAGAAAGAATAAAGGATTTTGCTCTTGGAGAGTCTATTTTCTTCGAATATTCTAGAGATTTAATTAAAAGCCTTTCAGCATACTCTTTTATCTCTTGATTTTTAGATTTGTTTGCTGTAATTCCTAGGGCTAGGATTGCCCTCCCAAAAGAATCATCGCTATGGGAGTTCATAATCTCTTCTTCATTTTTATGGTTGTTTTTGAAATTTCCATCTTGGTTTTGAGAGTGTTCTAAAAACTTTAAGTAGATTTTAGCTAAATTGGTTGCTGGTTTTGAATTAAAGAGTGAATTATGCATCACCGCAGTTATTAGAGCCCTTGCATTATCATCAACAGTATATCCAGACGATTTATCGGGAGTTGAGTGTTTTGAAAACTGGATTATCCCAAAACCATCAGTCATTCTGATAAGGTGATTTATTTTTATCTTAGGGAATTTTTCCACAACTTCTTCTCTTAGTTTTACCACATCATTGAAAATCCTTAAATATTGCAAGGCTACATTAGACCAGATTGCCTGTCTCGAAAAGGCATAAGCCAGCCTTCCCATTTCTTTTCTCTGCTCTGGATTTGAGAGGAGCTTGTCTATTGCTTCTGTAAATTGTTCAGGTACTCGAGTATCTTTTATGATAATTCCTCTTCCATCTGCCAAAAGCTCTTTAGCATAGATGCTTGGAGTTGCAATTATTGCTTTTCCTCCATATCCCATTGCTTCTATTAAAGTTCCGCTTGTTATCTGCTCTTTTTCCAAATTAGTCATTACATAAATATCTGAAGCAGATATATATTCGGTTATCTCGTCATATGAAAGATATTTGTTGTAGAATTTAACATGATCCTGCAATTTTAGTTTTTTTACCAAATTGATTAAACTATTCCTGTATCTCTCTCCTTCGAATTTTCTTACTGCTGGATGTGTTTCTCCAATTATTAAGTAGAGCAGACTAGGATATTTCTCCAGGAGAGGAGGTATTGCTTTAATCATGTATTCTATTCCTTTTCCTACACTTAACAATCCAAAAGTCGATAAGACTATTTTGCCGTCTAGCTTTAGCTTTTTCTTTACAACTTCTGGATCCTGATAAGGCGCGTTTGGGATCCCGTGATGGACCATATAAATTTTGTTTTCTTCAATTCCATAATCTTTTGTTAGGATTTCTATTGCAGATTTGGCCATAACAATTATTGCTGCGCATCTTGATGCTATTGCTCTGACAACTTTCAGTCTTTTCTCTTCTGGATTTGGAAGAACACTATGGAAGGTTACTACAACAGGTTTTTGAACTGCTTCCAGGAATGGGATAAGATAATTTCCATAATCTCCTCCAAAAATTCCGAATTCGTGCTGGATGCAGAGAATTTTTATGTTTTCAGCCTCATTCACCTGTTTTGCTATGTTAATATAACTCTCAATATCATTTTTGCTTATTTCGAAGATGACTTTTTTGTTGTAATTGTAGAAGCTTCCTTCTTCATTTATTGCTATGACTCTTGATTTTAATTTGGGATTGAATCTTTTGTCCATAGTCTGCGCTAAATTTTTTGTGAATGTTGCTATCCCGCACTCTTTTGGAGGATAGTTACTAAGAAAACATGTTTTTGGGTACCTCGCAAACAAATCTACTCCTGATCCCTCTCTTTCCATTTTAATCTTTAGACGCACGAGCGCTTTATAAAAGTTTCACTCGCGCGAGCTATGTGTAAAAATTAGTGTTTAGATTTTTTATATAGGCTAAA
>CAZFNY010000084.1:0-3758 GCA_964520275.1 Candidatus Woesearchaeota archaeon
CGGTGTTGATTACATTGAATACAGCATAAATGGCGGAGAATGGACTACTTATGTAGAACCTTTCACATTTAGCGAAGATTCAAATCACACATTAGAAGCAAGATGCTTTGACAATGTTGGAAAAGAAGACACTCAATCAAAAGACTTCATTGTTGACAGTGTTGGACCTGTAGTATACAGGACAGTTGGAGAACCAAAAATCCCAACTGAAACAGAAGGAAACTACTATGTGACTGAAGACACAGAAATCTGTGTTGATGCTATGAATGGAGAAAGTGAACCTCACCCTGTTCCTGGAGAATTTACAATCAGCTGTGAAGGAGTTCAGTTAGATGATAACAATTGTTTTCATTATACAGAAGACTCTCAACACACATTGTATTGCTCAGCAACAGATGCTCTATTGAACCCAGGCAGCAGCACATGGGCTGACTTTGTTGAATCACAGGCACCTGTAACAACAATAAGCTATGAAGGACCTCAATATCCTATTGAGAACCCTAAATACATTGACGGTGTCTCAACAGTTGTTTTAACAGCAAGTGATGGAGAAACACATCCATCCGGAGTTGACACAACTTATTACAGATACTATATTGTTGATGACAAGTATTGTTCTGGAACTCAAGATGAATTCACAGCTCCAGAAGCAATCCCAAGCTTTACTGTTTATGAAGCTCCATTCTCAATGGATGAATCATGCCATGCAATAGAGTACTACTCTGTTGACAATCTTGGAAATGAAGAAACCGTTAAGAGAAGTTTTATCTTTGTTGACGAGATAGCTCCATTAACTGATAAAGTTGTTGGAAAGCCAAATCACAAATGCACTGTTGGAGACAGCCAGTGTGAAG
Organism: Candidatus Woesearchaeota archaeon; assembly: GCA_964520275.1. GTDB lineage: Archaea > Nanobdellota > Nanobdellia > Pacearchaeales > GW2011-AR1 > CAZFNY01. Next base: position 855 of record CAZFNY010000084.1, read on the forward strand.
AAGGCTGGGACTATGTTGTAACAGTAAACACACCTATAACATTAAGTTGTGAAGACCAATTGCCACATCCAAGTGGAATTTCTAAATTATGTTACCAAATAACATTAGATGGAGATGCTCAAGAGGAAGTTTGTGAATACACTGATGAAGTGGTTGTTCACTTTCCTGAAGAATCAGAGCACCAATTAGATTTTTACTGCGTAGATAATGTCAACAAAATATCTGCTACAGACTCTGAAATGTTCAAGGTTGAAGGAGAGGAATTCATAATAGAATTGAAAGAAAAGTGGAATTTAATTTCCATACCCTTTAACTTACTCAGCAATGATGTTGAGGAGGTTTTCAGCCAGATTTCAGATAAAGTAGAGATTGTATGGAATTATGATGAGGACGGATGGCATGTTTATTCGCCTGAAGGACCATCTGACTTGACAGAGATAAAACCAGGATATGGTTACTGGGTTAAGGCTACAGAAGACACATCATTAGTTGTTGGCGGCAGCTTATTGAGCCCTGCTCCAGGAATTCCACCAAGCAGACCTCTGCAAAAAGGATGGAATTTAATTGGAAGATATGGCTTGACAGAAGACCAGACAGCATCCTGTGCATTGTTCTCTTTAGTTGACACAACAATAGGACATCCTAGATGGAGTGCATTGTTTAAATACGATGCGGTCAGTGACAAGTTTGTTCCACTTTCTCAATCGAGTTTGACAAATCCTGGAGAAGGATACTGGATTGAGCTAGATGTAGCAGACGATTACAGCCCGGCAACAGCTTGCTGGACATTTACCATATAAATTAAAATTTTTATTTTTACTTTTTCTTTTATTTTTTGACTTAGATTCGGAGAACTGAAAAAAGTTTACTTTTTCCTTTATTTTCATCTATTCCGAGTGATTACAATAAAGTATATTTACGACGACAACAATGCTTTTAAACAGAAAAATAGTGTGTTGGACATGAGGAATTCAACAGGGCTTTTAGCAAGGTTGGGAATTATAGTATTTCTATTGAGTTTTATTTCTGCTTTAAATCCGCCTCAGCAGTATTTTGGAGATGTTTCTTATAATGGCCAGATTATTCAGGGAAAATATTCTTTGACTCTTAAACTAATAGGAGTCAATGATTCTATATGCACTATAACTGCAGGAAAATATGGGTGGGATCCTATTTGCTTTATTGAATCTCCAGATTCAGCAAGCGGGATTGTAGGATTTTACCTTTGCGGCCTTAAGATAGGCGAATCTACTTTTTTAAGTGGAGAATCAACAAATCTTAATTTTAATCTGACTTCTGCTCCAGCTTGTGCATCAGAAGCTTATTGCGGGGACAGAAGCTGCAATAATGGAGAAACATGCTCAACTTGTTCTGCTGACTGCGGAGCTTGTTCGTCTTCTAGCTCTGGAGGAGGAAGCTCTGACGGCGGTGGAGGCGGAAGCCATACAACCACAACTACAAAACTCAACACCACTAATCAGAGCAATGAAATCATTAATTTAGGCAGTAATCTTGGGGGATTGGAAGGCAAAGAGGATAAAATAACCACTCCAGATACCTGGACAGACGAGCAGGGATTGTTCAGCAAATTCATAGGAGAAGGAACAGGTATGGTGTTTATAATTGCAATAATAATCCTTTTAGGGATAATAATATATATAACCATGATGCAAAGAAAAAGCGAGTCAGAAAGGATAAAAGATGCTATCTCAAAGGTTGCCAAGACTTCTGGAAAAAGCGGTGGTGTTAAACTAAAGAAAACACCAGGAAAATGAAGAAAGATATTGGTTTAAAGGTAATCGGAACAAGATTGATAGTTGAAAAAAATCTTAAAGAAAATACTGAAGATATCTCTGGGACAGTTACTCTAGAATTTGATTGTGGCTGCGGGAGAACAAATAATCCTGTAGTTGATGTTAATAGTCATATGGATACTTTTACTAAGCATTATTGTCGTTTGTGTGGCAAAGAATATCATATCACTAGAAAAATTAGTAGCAGTGGAGAGGAAAAAGCTTACTGCTATTTAGATATTAAAAAATATGTTGGAGGATTTTATATTTTAAAAGATGATAAATAAAAAAATAATCTCGGTGTTTGCATTAATTTTTGTGATATCAATTGTGACAGCTGTGTTTCCAGGGATTCCTCATCAGTTCTATGGAGGAGTTATGATTAATGGAGTAAATCCTTCTACAGGAACAATAACAACAAAGATAAACGGAGAATTGGTTGGAACAACACCTGTGACTGCTGGAAAATACGGATGGGAGCCTATCTTCTTTATAGAGGATAAAAACTATAGTTTTAATGGAAAAACAATAATATTCTATTTTAATGGGGAAAAAGCAGGCGAATATGTTTTTGAGAATGGCGAAAGCACTAGGTTGGATTTGATAATAGGGAATTATACTGGTTTTTGTGGAGATTCTATCTTGGGTGAGAATGAGGAATGCGATAATGGGAATTCAAATGGAATAAAATGCGATAATTCAAATCATGACTGCACTTACTGCAGTTCATCGTGCAGATTGATAACTCTAAAAGAAAAGGAAGAAAATGACAATGGGGGAAATGGCAGAATAAAAGAGCTGTCTTTTTCCTGCGACCCTGACTGGGATTGTACTAACTGGGGAGAGTGTGTTGACGGGGTCAAAAACAGAAGATGCGAGGATTTGAATGGATGCGGAATAAGTTACGACAAGCCAAGAGAGACAATCGGGTGTGATGAAACTCTTGCCTCAAAAATACTTTTAGGAGAAGGCCTTTCAAAAACATCTGGTTACTGGTGGATTTGGCTTCTTGTTGCATTGATTATCTTGGCCCTATTGGTTATTTTAGTTAATAGAAAGATGTAGAAAATATCTTACTTTTCTCTGTCTTCCAACATAACTGTGATGTCCT
>CAZFNY010000085.1:0-3743 GCA_964520275.1 Candidatus Woesearchaeota archaeon
CGTCTGTGGATGGGCCAATATCTCCTGGAAATAATTTTTTGTGCTCAAAGTTTATGTTGACAGGATAGATGAAATCTCTTCCATTAAAAAATGCTCCTGCAGCGACTTCAACACCTTCAATTTTCTTTTGCAGCTGAAATCTTTTTATTTTTTTCTTCCATAAAGTCTTGTTTTGTCTCAAGACTTCGATTATGTCTTTTCCGTCTCCTTCATTTCCAAGGAATAATATCTCTTTATACAAGGAGGTATTTCCAGATGGCTTGAAAACATATCTTGAGGGATTTCTTCTGATAAATTCTGTCGCATCTTCAAAGCTGTCAAAATCCCAGTGAGGCGGGGTCATCATGCCGCCTTTTTCCATTTCTCTTTGCCCGAATTCCCTATCTTCTTCAAGCCTGTCTGTGTATAGACTTCCTCCAATAACCAACTTCCCCCTTTTCCTTAATTTATCAGCTTCTTTTCCAAAACCAATGCAGTCAAATACAATTACATCTGCCCAAGAGACACTTTTTTTCCAGTTGTCAACTTTTTCTAAAAATCCAAGATAAACATCTTTTGCACTTTTTGAAGCAATATATATTCTGACGTCGTGGCCTTCTTTTTTTATTTTCCAGGCTAAGTCTCCGCTTAAACTTTCCTCACTTACAAATAGAAATTTCTTAGAAAGGAAATGATGATTGTTGCCGTTTTTCCCGTTTGTTTTTTTTGATTTATGATTATTATTCTTATGGTTCATAAAAATCACTCGTTCTTCATGAAAGATATATTGCTGGAGTATAAAAAGGTTTTTATGGTTGTGGCTTCTTCAATTTTTATTATTAAGTGCCAATTCAACTAATTTAATTGCACCTTCTTTTGATTTTGCAATTGCAAAAAATAAATTATTATGACAAAATTTAGCATCTTTAACTCCTGTAACTCTCTGTAAGTCTTTTTCTATTAGCCCTGCCCATTTTTTAGGAAGGTCTTTTCTATTTTCAAAGGTGTTTAATGAAACAGGAATAGCTAAAACACACCAATAATCTTCTAGGGGGTCAGGGTAAATTACATATTTAATATCTGATTCTTCTGTAACTATTTTTCTAAAAGGGATATCTTCTTCTAGGAGCAAATATTCTCCATTAGATTTTTTGATTTTTTCTCTGATTTTTTCTCTTGCTTTGATTAACTCTTTTGCTGCTTCAATTTCTCTTTTGAGGAGCTTTGTGATTATTGAAACTGCTTCTTTAAAATATTTGTTAAAGAGCTCTTCGGATTGATTTAATCGTGGAGGCCCTAAACCATCAACAAAATCAGCTATAGTGTATGGGCTCAATTTTTTAGTAGTATACGTGTCTAATCCATTATCATTAGCATCAATATATTGAATTATTCTTCTATCAATATAATCAAAGATATCATCTGAACTCACTAATTTCTTTCCAAAATGTTTCCATATCAGTCCTGAAGCAGCATAGGGAATTCCATTCTCTCTTTTTCCTGCTCCGCCTTTTTGATGATGATCGAAATCATTTGTGTTTGGGTTATACACATTTCCAACATCTATTCTGGCATCAGCTTCTTTTAATTTATCTTCATCTCTTGTTCTAATGACTTTAACTTTTGGATAAATTAACTTTAAAATTGCTACTGCAAAAACATCATCTGCATGAAAATCTCTACCATGTACTGCTATTTTTTTCATTATCTCTATAAGATATACCTACTTTTATATTTTATGCGCTGTGCGGGAATTGAACCCGCTTCTCGACCTTGGGAAGGTCGAATTCTGCCGGTAAACTAACAGCGCAAATTATATGTAAATATGTAAATGGTTAGTTTTTTATATCTTGCTTATTTGGTTTTATCATGCCAAAGAAATTTTATGTTACAACTGCGATTGATTATGTGAATTCATCTCCGCATGTAGGACATGCATTTGAGAAATGTTTAGCAGATGCCATAATCCGCTGGCACAAAATTAAAGGAGAGAAAACATTTTTTTTGACAGGAGTTGATGAAAATGCTCAGAAAAATGTCCAGGCTGCAATAAAATCAGGAGTTTCTGTCAAGGAGTTTGTTAATAGAAATACCAACCTTTTTTTAGAGCTGTGCAAGAAATTGAATATTGGTTATGATAAATTCATAAGAACGTCTGCGAAAGAACACGCCTTGGTTGTGCACGAGACACTTAATAAGATTATCAAGAATGGTGATATCTACAAGGGAAAGTATGAAGGACTTTATTGTTCTGGATGTGAGGAGTTTAAGACAGAGAAAGATCTTGTCAATGGAAAGTGCCCAGAGCACAACAAAGAGCCAGAGGTTGTTAGTGAAGAGGCTTATTTTTTCAGGCTTAGCAAATACAGAGAAAAATTGATAAAATTTGTAAAAGGATATATAATTCCAGAGTCAAGGAGAAAAGAGATATTAGTAAGGCTAGAAGAGGGCTTGAATAACCTTTGCATATCAAGGAGAGATGTAGACTGGGGAATTGATTTTCCTGGAGACAAAGATTACAAAATATATGTTTGGGTAGATGCTTTGATTAATTATATCTCTGGTTCAAAAGAATCCTGGCCAGCAGATGTTCATGTTATTGGCAAGGGAATCAATTGGTTTCATTCTGTGATCTGGCCTGCATTATTAATGTCTGCAGATTATAAACTGCCTAAAACCCTGTTAGTCCACGGCTACTTAAATCTTGGGGGTAGAAAAATAAGCAAAAGCCTGGGAAACACAATAAGCCCTTTGGAGCTTTTGAAAAAATATGATTCAGATAGTGTCAGATATTCTTTATTAAGATGCAGTGTTTTTGAGGATTCTGATTATTCTGAAGAGCTTTTGGCGGGAAGGCATAACAATGAATTAGCAGACAAGCTTGGAAACCTTATTTCGAGAGTTTCTGCTTTAATAGAGAAAAATGGGCTGGAGAAGACTGAGAATGTTTTGCTGAAAAAACTTAAACTGAAAGAAATTGAGAGGTATTTTGAAAATTATGAGCTGGACAAAGCACTTAATGAAATCTTTTCTTTTATTGACAATTGCAATGAGTATGTCCAGGCAAAAAAGCCGTGGGAGACAAAGGATAAAAAAGTTCTTTATGAACTGGCAGATTCAATAAAGGCAATTGGGATTCTATTGTGGCCGTTTATTCCTGATGCAAGCGAGAAAATTGCGAAGCAATTTTCTTTTGATATCTCTTTTAATGAAATTCAAAAGCCTTTAAAGGTCTCTAAGATAAAAAAGGGCGAGATTTTGTTTAAAAAGATTTAGAGTCAAGAGAGTGTTTTCTGAGTAGATTCTTGTTAGTTGGATTGATTGACTTTTAAATATAAAATAATTTTAATACTGGAAATTTGAACAATTGTGATTAGCGCGTTTTTTGGGATAAATCTCTTTTTTAATTATATAATTATTCATCTTCTGCGAGTTTACGAGCAGACAACTTAAATGATTGAAATTCTTTAATCAGGTACAAACAATAAAATATTTAAACTCCTTTTCCTATTTTTGTTTAAGGTAAAAATGGGGATGATAAGGTTTTCTAACAAGCTGGCTTATACTTTTATAGCAATGGGAATCTTGGCTATTTTGGCTGTGGGGATAAATGCTGTTGCTCCAAATCCCGGACATGATGCGAGTGAGTTGGATTTGGCGCCGATTTATATTTCTGGGAGTAATGTTGGGATTGGAACGAGCAGTCCTAGAGCAAGATTGGATATCAAAGGTAGTGGAAACCAAGCCATAGATATTCTATCAAC
>CAZFNY010000086.1:0-3635 GCA_964520275.1 Candidatus Woesearchaeota archaeon
AGAGTTGATTAATTTATCAAATCAATCCAAAAATTAATCCAGCGATAGTTGAATAGATTATAACTAATGAAATATAAACAACAGTCTTTTTAGTTCCTAAAATCTTTTTTATAACAAGCATAGTAGGAAGGCTTAAAGAAGGTCCTGCTAATAACAGAGCAAGAGCAGGTCCAGATGCCATTCCCTTAGCAATTAATACTTGTAATATAGGAATTTCGGTTAATGTTGAAAAATACATAAATGCTCCAAACACAGATGCAATTAGATTTCCTAAAACTGTATTTTGCCCAACTAAATTTTGTATTAATGATTCAGGAAGTAATGGCATAATAAATCCTGCTATGAAAACTCCTATAAACAATAGGGGAAGTAACATCTTAGAAAAGTTCCAAGTTTCACCAAGCCACTCTTTTGTATTTTCTTTTTTAAATTTAAAGACAACTAATAAAACAACTAAAAGAGCAAAGGAAAACATTAAAATATATTTTAATAATTGATTGATTTGCAAACCATTAACAACTAAAACTGCAATCATTAAACCAAAAAATGCAAAGATAACTTTTTTTGACATTTGGGTATCTTTGTTTTCTTGTATAAACAATCCCCCTTGTTCTGCTTTTTCTTTAAAAATAAAAGCCATTGTTAATCCTACCAAAATAGATAATAAAATTGCTGAAATCATTCTTGCTAATCCAATCTCATAACCTAAAACAGACATTGTTAAAAATATTGCAGCAATATTAATTGCAGGTCCAGCAAACAGGAATGTTATAGCAGGTCCAAGCCCAGCCCCTCTTTTTTTTATCCCTGCAAATAAAGGCAATATTGTGCAAGAACATACTGCCAAAATTGCTCCTGAAACAGAAGCTATTGAATATGAAACTACTTTTTTAGATTTATGCCCCAAATATTTTAAAACAGAATCTTTTTTTACAAAAACAGCGATTGCTCCAGCAATAAATAAAGCAGGGACTAAACAAGTTAAAACATGTTTTTGAGCATAATCATGAAGTAAGTCAAACGCAGATAAGATAGAATTTCTAAACCAATTAGAATTAGAAGGAACGAAATATAAAATTCCAAATACTAAAACTATCCAAAAGAGCATATACCAATCTTTTCTTTCCATTTTTATTTAAAACTCTTTTTAATTATACTCAGAAGTTTTTCTTCATTCTCGGGCATTCCAACATTAGCAACCCTGCCATTAATAACTAACGCAGGACTTCCCATAACCCCAAGTTCAATTATATTATTAATAGAATCTTCTTTTATTTTTCTGAGTTCTTCTCTAAAAGTTTTTTTTTCTTCTTCACTCAATACTTTGTCTCTTTTTTCTTTATATGAATACATAATCGGTAAAACTACTTCTTGAGTTTCTTTGTTATTTTCAATTTCTTTTGTTAAGTTAATTGGTTTCATTTTTCTTTTTTAGAGTCTTCAAATAATTCGCTTATTTCCTTTACTTCTAACCCTCTAGAGTTTTCTTTTAAGTGTAAATAGCACATAGGACAAGAAGTGCATAAAACTTTTGCTTTTGTTTCTTTTGCCATGCCAATTCTTTCTTTAGCAATAGAGTTTGCGAGTTCTGGCTGGTTTGATTTAACTCCGCTTCCACCACCACAGCAAAAAGAATAATTTTTCGATAACTTCATTTCTTTTAGATTTCCCGATTTCTTAATTATCTCTCTTGGTTCTTCATAAATTCCTTCATATCTTCCTAAATGACAAGGGTCATGATAAGTTATATCTATTCCTAATTTTTTAGGATTAATCTTGCCCTCTTTTACTGCTTTTGAAATTGTTTGAGTAATATGTTCTACTTTTATATCCCATTTTTCAACCAGTTTAGGATAGTTTTTATTAAACATATGAAAACATGCAGGACAAGAAGTAATTATTTTTTTAACTCCTCTATCCTTGAACAATTTAAAATTTTTTTTAGCAAGTTCTTTAGTTTCTTTTTCATGACCTGCATTTAAAACAGGATTTCCACAACAAACTTCTAAATCTTTTAACATGATAAAATCAACTCCCATCTTGTTCAATATTTTCTTATAGTTCTCTTCTAAATCTTTTGCTACGAATTTAGTTAAGCATCCAGAATAATACAAAGTATTTCCATTGAACAAATTTAATATCCCCATATTATATCCAATTATATATTGAATTTAGTAGATAAAAAGCTAATCCTATCATAACTATTCCTGCTCCAAGCCTCATCCATTTTTTATTTCCTTCAACCCAATTAGTTATCTTCTCTGTTTTTGTTCCATAATAAGCAACTAAAACCATTACTAATAATGGAAGTATGAAAATAAAATTGTAAAGTAATAAATAAGGAATTCCAAATGTTTTATTGATGTGCATTAAGCTTAGTATTGCTAAATAAATTCCACCTGTGCAAGGAAGTTCTACTAAAGCTACAATAGCCCCTAAAAGGATAACTGCCCAGAGTGTCCCTTTTTGTGTGATTCTCTCTAATGTTGGTTTCATGCTTACTGAAATTCTTAATGAAACTCCTTTTCCATACCAAAAGAAATCTTTTATTTCAATTAGTCCTCCAATAAAAACTAAAATTCCTGCAAGAACAATAACATAATTCATTATTCCTGAAAATTCAGTAATAATTTTCATAATACCCAAACCTGCTAAAAAATAAACTAAAAAGATTATGAAAACATAAATCAATCCATACTTTAATGCCCTTTTTGCAGATGCTATTGAAAGCATTGTGGCAAGTAAGAATATCAGAACTCCAAAAGCACAAGGATTTATTGAATCAATTAATGCCGCAATAATAATGCTACCGAGAGTCAATGTTTGAGAATTTGGATTATCTGAAGAAACCTCTGTTGAAATCTCTTTCATAGGGGTGCAGGTTGTAACTGCATTTTTTAAATTATTAATAATGGGGGAATCTCCAACAAAATAAGAATAACCTTTTTGGCATTCAATTACTAAAAAAGGAACTCCTCTTTGATACTGGCTGATTCCTAATTCATCTGCAAATTTGGTATATTTATCTCTGTTTTCTTGATTATTGTAAACTTCTAATAGATAAACATTAACATTTTCTATATTATCCACTTCTTCTAAAATCCCATTATCTTTTACATTTTCACAATGTGGGCAACCTTCGCCCCAGAAAAAATAAACATTTTTTTGATTATCTGTAATTTGTTCAGCAGAAATATTACTCACAAAACTAAAGATTATGATTAAAAATAATAATGCAATTATCTCTTTTTTAAATTTTAATACCATGATATATTGATAAATATCAATATTTATAAAAGTTTTGGATTAAGAACAGCAACAAGTCCCTTTTGTCAATTTTACTTTGGAATAACCCAATGCCTTAAAAATATTACAAACTTTTGTATCAGAAATAAAATAATAAACTTTTTTCCCCTCTTTTCTTGAATCTAAAATTCCTGCTCTTTTTAGAACATCTAACTGAATTGAAACAGTAGATTGAGTCCTTTTAACATAAGGGAAAATTTCACAAACACATTTCTCTCCATCTAATAAATATTCAACAATCTTTAATCGTGTTTCATCAGCCAATGCTTTTAATATCACAAGCTCTTTCTTCATATTATATTGAGGGATATCAATCTTATAAATTTATC
>CAZFNY010000087.1:0-3633 GCA_964520275.1 Candidatus Woesearchaeota archaeon
CCATTACCCCATAATTGGTTCCATTCTCATGAACTTTTGCTGGTTTAATCCATATGCTAACAGTTAAAGTTTTAGTAAGATTCAAACTTGGATTATTGCTGATATTAATCCAATCATCAAACCCATCAAAGGCATAAGCTCCTCCGCTTCTGCCACCACTCGTCCAAACCGGTCCAATAGGACCTTTAGGCCCCTGGCCAATTGTTCCGTTATTCCCAAAAGTAGAATAATCTTTGATAGCACCAAGATTCACAGTTTCCACTTTTGTATTAAAAGGCATGTTCAGCACAGCAATAGAAGTTCCATTAACTCTCCAATCAGTTATATTAGTAAGATTGTCCAAATCTGCATCTAAAGAATTGTAATAAACACTCAGATTCTCAATTGTTGAATTTCTTCCTGAACTAGAATTCAGGATTACATTTGAAACAACTGGCCTGGCATTAAGAATTACATTTAGAATAGTGCTCTGCGTCAGATTCAATTGAATAGAATAAGGATAATAATAATTATCAATTCTCGTGACATTTATAGTATAATTTGTGGCAAAGTATTTTTGCGTCCCATTTTCATAATACTCTGTCAAATTCTGTGCATTTGTAAGATTTCCATAAGGACTAGTTACAATATTAAAAACCGTATTGCCAGTAACATTTGTTGCTCTCACAGTCATTGCTTGTATTGGAGCTCCAGTAGTGTTAGTGACATTCACATTAAAATACCATTTGACAACAAGTTTTCCATTAGTGTCTCCGTTCCAAGAAACACTACTCTTATTAAAAGATGTATTAAGGAAAGTAATAGTTGAAGGTGAAGACAGAGGAATTACCTCTATATCATTATAAACATTTCCACTTACTACAGAATCCCTGATTAAAGTTCCATCAGGAGATTGACCAATACCAATACCGGCGCCATAATTAAGAGAAATATTGCTTCCTAAAATAGTATTATTAGGACCCCAAATTTCAACACCATATCCTCCAATAAGACTATAAGTAATAGTGTTATTAAAGACCGAATTGTTGCTGGCACTAGAAACAAAATGTAATCCAGTTATGCTTGATTTTATGATATTATTATTTATGATATTTCCATTGCTCCCCACATCAACTGCCCTCCCATAAATGCCAAAGAAAAGATTATTGCTTATATTATTTTTTTGTCCATCTATGATAAGTCCTGAAGTGGTCAGATTAGAGAAGATATTATTTTCTATAGCATTTCCATTTGAAGAAAAATAAATTTTATAATTAAGAACAATACTATTCCCCTTAAAAATAGAAACAGGAGTAGAAACAGAAAAATAATTAAAAGAATTCCATCCACAATATTGTAAAGTTGAATTCTCCATTGAAAAACTTCCATTAACTCTGAAATTAAACCTATAACCAGTATCATTCCCATTACTAATCAAGCTGTTATTTCTTATGGTCATATTCCCCCCAGAATTCACAAAAATAGAAGCACTTCCATTGTTAGAAGCTGTTCCATTCATCCTCAAAGTGGAATTATCCAAAACAAACTCTCCGCTGATATTTAGATTTCCATTCTGCCATATTGTGGTCGGAGAATTAAAGACCCTGAATTTTCCTCCATTGTAAACTGTTGTGTTTCCTGTGACTAAAGTGACATTGTTGAAAGTAAGGTTTCCTGTTGGAAGGATATTAAGTGTGCTTGTTTTGCTCATTATAATCACCTTATTTGTGCAGGTCAATGATGTGCTGATATTCATCACAGACGCTGAGCTAAAATCACAAAAATCCAGAGAAATATTAAGAAACATGCTTCGATTAATATTGACTTGGGTTGAATTTATTCTTCCCTGCCAGCTTGCATTTATTGTGTAAGGATTCCAAGAGAACCTTTGAGTGGAATTTTCGTAAAAATCCTTGACTATCTGTCTCTGAATAAAACCACTGGAGTTTGTTGTTGCATTAAAATATAAAGCATTGCTCTGATTATATCCTTCAACCAAAGCTCCGTTAATGTCCTGCCAAGTACTATTTGATATATCTGATACTTTTGCGTCCAGATACCAATAGACATTCATGTATCCATCTGGAACACTAATTTTGCTTCTATTAAAAGTGGTGTTTAGGAATATATTATTCTCTCCATTATTAACAAAATCATAAACAGTGTTGTTTTCTATCACGCAGTCTATAAAAGAATTATTTGAAGGCCTGGGAGTGCCAACACAGCCAAAATCCACCCCCTCATTATTATTTATTATGGTGTTTCTTAAAAAAGTGTAATTATAAAATCTGCCAAAGTTAGTGACCCGTATTCCAGCACCAGAATTATTGTATATAAAATTGTCAGAAAAATTAGAAAATCCATTAGAATAATACCCTATTAAATGTATCCCCCTATTTCCATTAGAAATATTGTTGCCAATAACACTATTATAAAAAGAATTAGTGCTAAAAATTATTCCTTCCTGATAATAATAAATTTTATTCCAAGAAACATTGTTATTAGAGTCGAACAAGGCTAAGCCTGTAATTAAATTAGTAAAATTATTAAAGAGAATTGTATTATTCCCTGCCAGTAAATAGAGAGCATAATAAGAATTATTTATCGTATTCCCGGAGAATTCTTTTAAAGGTGTGTTTAGTTCTATGCCTCTTCCCCCACCAACATCTGCCCAGCCAACATTCTCTATTTTGGAATTAGTCATGGAAAAATTTGCTCCAGACTGGCCATAAAATCCAAACCTATTCTGTCCAGAAATAACTCTAACCCAAGAGGTTGAAGTTATATTTAATGCTCCTCCACTGTAAATTATTATATTAGAAGAACCATTTCCAGCAAAAGGAGAAATAGATAAATTAGTATTTATCAGTTTAAGCGACCCATTGTTAAGAATATTCAGGTTTTTATCCTGAGCTAGGACAAAGTTTTTCCCACTGACAACACAACTCTGAGAAATATTCCAATCATTATCTGTTGGAGGCAGGCAAGGGTCAACAGTAAAAGTTCTGTTGGATTGCGAAAAATTAGAACGACCAGAAGTGTCCACAGCATTACAATTCCAAGAATAGATCCCGTTAGGAATATTAGGAACATTAAATTCAACAAGAACATCATAAATCCCAGGACCTTGCCCATAAGAAGATTTCGTCCCCCAACCTCCACTCCAATTCCCCCATAAGACAACAGTAGAAAGTGGATAAGCTGAAGAAACATTGCACTGAAAAGTTGTACTATTTGAGAAAGGGATATAATTATCTTGTGGAGAAGTAAGATTAATGTCAAAATAATAAGTTCTGCCAGTAACATTCAACTCTGCCCAAGAGGCCTTGCAATAACAGGCCACACCACACCCATTAGCACAAACAAAGAGTTTATATGAATACTTATTAGCATTGCTGACAGTATAATTGGGAGAAACCGAAGCATTAAACCAATTAGAAACTCCATAGTCCTTAGACTCAGGAGTAACATCAAATAAAGTGCAATTGCTTAAAGAAGCATTACATACTCTTAGATAACACGCAGGGGTGGCGGTTTTACTAACATTAATTCTTGCCATACCAAATAATATATTCGTTTCATTAACTGTAATATCCCCCCCAATTTGGATGCAGTTGGGATTTGGAAGAGAAGGGTGAGCACCTTGGACTATTG
>CAZFNY010000088.1:0-3507 GCA_964520275.1 Candidatus Woesearchaeota archaeon
GAGAAACGAGGCTTACTATTATTGTATCAAATTAGAACCTATTTGCAAAACCGAGACTAATGTTTTTGAAATTCGGCAGAAATTCTGAATTCTATCCGCGCGGAGGCAGGGTCTGGGAGGGAATCAGTGTCTAGATGCCTATGTGCGGGCAAGTAAAACCTCGAACGGCTCAAATACCAGGAAATGAGCCATTTGGAACTTGCCCGCTCTTCTTGGGGAGAGGAAGTTTCCTCTCCCCAGGTCGGGCTCTGCTGGATTACCAGCAGTCTGCCCTCGCCATCCCCACTCTACGTTTTTCAATATTATGTTTAGTGTATAGCTTTTGCTGTGAAGATTAGTATTTCAATTTGGGACAGGCACTCGTCCTTTAGTCGTGGACACCCTAGCGGAAATGCCCGAGGCGCAAATACACCATGCTCGTCCCAGCTTGCGTGATTACACGCGAGCTACCCCACCCGTGCGTGCACGCAAACACTCCCTGATTTAATTTAGTAGTTTAAAACCGACATGAAACCGGCCGCTTCTTTTACCGCTGGACTGCTTTTTGATATTGCTTCTAAAAGAGCGTGACGAAAATTTTGCATCGAGTCAATATCATCCAAGGTATCAATCTTTAATTTTTTAACAATATTTTCTGGAAAATTAAGGTCTTCTGTGGTGATTGAATTTAATCTAGATTCAAGTTCCATTTTATCCTGCTCACTAAGATTAACTTTTCCCAATCCTGATCTATATAATTCAACTAAACCCATACCTTTTGCTAGAATAGCTTTCCTCTGCATTTCGTCTAACTCTGCTATCGTTAAAAGAGCACACTTTTCTGCCGGTATTCGCAAAAGATTAACGTCCGGATTTGTTTCATTTGTTTTAGGGCCTATTCTTTTTGGCAGAACCATATCAAGAAGGGCAACTGTATCTGCTATCAATTTTTTTCTTTCAAACATTATTTGATTTTCTGCTGTATTTTCATTCATATAAATTAAAGTTTTTCTGCGTATTCTTTTGTTAATTTTAACCTTTTTTCACGCAAAAGTTTCGCTGTGGCTTCATCTCTAGATTTCAAAGCTTTTTTAAAACTCTCTTCTAATATTCTATCCTCTTCTCTATACATTATAAATTCTGGCTTAGTGATGAGTTTTCTGACATTTTTTTCCAAATCAGAATCTGGCTCAGCTCCTCTATTCTCGCCAATGGCAAGTTCTATATTTATACCATTTCTTCCTTTGATAGATGTTTCTCCTCGATTCATTCTTTCTCGTATAACTTTTTTAAAATCTACCCTTCCTTCTTTTGTTGCGGATTGTATTTCTTCTTCCGTCGCTGGCGGATCTAAATTTTCCGGCTTGCCTATATAATCTGTTATGAATTTATGAAATTGATTGTATGACTCCTGTTCAAAAAGTTGAACTACCTCTTGATGAACTGCTGATTCTTGGACTTTAATTGCTAAATTTCCCTCCTTATCTATTTCTATTTTCGGCTTATTGCCGGCTATTCTGCCAACGGCAAATTTATAGCTATCTGCTGATATAAAATCAATTGCATGAGCGAGTGCTTCTTTATCGTCCGCAGTCCATGAATCATTTTTGTTGATACTTTCTTTAAGTTTTTCTTTTAGTGTTCCAACTAGTTCCAGGTCACCTCCTTCTCCCGCCACTTTCATCAAACGCATATATTCTAAACTATCAGGATGAGAATATAAAATCTCTGGTAGTTTATCTTCAAAAGCGTGACTGTTATCGGCAATACTAATAGCATCCAAAAGATTATCTTTTCGCGCCTGCTCTTCGTTTAATGTTCCTTCTCCAAGTCCTTTCGCTGTTTCTTTAAGTTTAATATCTGATTTGTCATGTTCTAATATTCCTTGATGAATTGTGCCAAGCTGATTCTCGCTAAACACTTTTGACATATAATTATTCGGGTCTTCTGCTTGTTGCCTGATAAATTTAGCAGACAAAACATTGTGCCCTCTGTCAGCAGACATAAATCCAGCATTGATCGCTTCTCTGGTAGGTTCCATAGCATAACCCATGTCATGGTTAATCATAATTTGATATGCCATTAAGCGATCGATAGATCCTACTTTTTGCCCATTCTTTGATAGTTGATCAAAAATTTCCTCTGTCTTACTAATATTATGCATAACAAGATGTCTAATACCGTGGTCGCCAAGCGTATTTTCAGCAGCGATTCTATCTTGGTACGCAAGCTTCCAAATATTTTCAGTTATTAGTTTTTGAATATCTTCTGCCTTTGCATCTTTTGAAATGTCTCCTTCCTCTTGAGATTTGAGTAAAAGATTTACATAATTTTCAGTCATTACTTCTAGCGCTTTTTGTTTTTCTGGGTTATTTCTTTTGCCTTCACTTCCAAGCAAGGATTCTATATGTCTTTTTGTTTGTTCAATAAGAACTTTGCTAGTTTCGGCATCAAATTTTTTATCTTTTAAATTTTCAACATCTTTACCAAGTTGCTGTGTAAGATTTTCTCCGACATAATTTTCTATTTCTTTTTTAACATTCTCTAAATCGGATCTTTCGTCGTTAAAACGATTTTCCAAGCTAGCGACATTTTTCTCAATTCTAGTCCTCGCTTCTACTCCTTTGCTTTTTTCAATTTCATCAAACTGAGGCTTTATTTTTTCACTAGTTGTATTTACTGTATATAACTGCCTCGTTTTTTTTAAATACCCGTTCTCTTTTGCATTCATGTCTGTGACCATTTTTTCGCGATTTTCCCCTACACTACTTTCTGTTGTAGTATTGTCTTTTTCTTCTTTTATTTCTGCAATCTCGTGGCTCGCTTGATTTTCTGCATTCGCCACACCCTCTGCCACTGTGGCATTAATACCTTTAACTGCTTCAATATCTGAAGGTTCCGCTCCAGAATAAGCCGTGATAATATTTTCCGCTGATTGATTATTTTCAGAAACTTTGTTTTTTGTTTCTACCGTAGCATTTTCAAAATCCGCCAGTGCTTTTTCTGGAGTAATCTCAACAACTTCCGACACCTCTGGATTTGTTGGAGTTTTTTCGAGTTCCAATGTTGTCATTTTTTCGCCCTGATTCATAGCATATTTTTTATATTTTGGGATAATTTTTCAACCCTGCGCTGGTCGATGCCTTTTTTTACCGCTTTGATCTGCTCGTCACGCCATTTTTCCAGCCGGCGAACCTCCGTCGTAAAGTTACTTTGAATTTCTTTAATCTTGGTGGTTTTTTCTTTGTTGCTCATTTTTATTAAATTTATCCTTTTCTAGTTGCATTAATAACGCTTATGTCGTCAATCATCTCGGCACTATGGCTCTGCATAAATTCACGAGCTTGATTGTTCACAACATCATAAGCATCATGCCTTTGTTGCCAAAGGTTTAGGCCTCCTATTAAGTTGTACTTCCAAATATTAGCATTTTTAGTATTTTTTTTCAATACCCCCATTCCAAAAAAAGCCCGCACTGATTCCCTCCCAGACCCTGCCTCCGCGCGGACAGAATTCAGAATTTCTGCC
>CAZFNY010000089.1:0-3456 GCA_964520275.1 Candidatus Woesearchaeota archaeon
TATATAGCTTTTACCCAGCCACAGCAAGCTGTGGGGATTTCTTTTCAATTAAATGATGATTTTGCACGCGATTTAAAGATAGTTTCTATTCTAGATAAAATTCCTTATTGTCAATTAAGCCCTCTTCAAAGAACACTGATAGATATAAAATATAACAAATATAATTCTAATAGATTTGATAACCTATTGAGAAATATCCCTGATTGTTACATAAGAGATTTGCTTAAAAAACAGGATAGAATCAAAAATATTTTAGAACTTGTTCCACAAGATTAATCACATCTTTTCTTTGCACTCTTCACATATAAAGTTTTCATGAACCCTAGAGAGGAAGTCATATTTTCCACATTCCTCACAAATTCCCTCTCTTCCATCTTTAGCTTTTTGGAATCTTTTAAGTTTTTGAGCCTCCTCTCTTATCTGGGCAAATTCTTCTAATTCTGGGTAAAGCTGGGGCTGGAAATTTAAGATATCTCTTGCAGTGATTATTCCCACAAGCTCTTTTTCATGTATCACCGGAAGCCTTTCAAAACCAAGTTTTTTCATTTTTTCAAGTGCTTCCCTTACACTCATAGAAGGTTTTATTGTGGCTATTTTTTTTGGAGAAATGTCTACTGCTTTTATCTTTGTAAGGTCTTGGGTTGATGTTTTTACCAAAGCCCACAGAATGTCTTTTTCAGAGATAATTCCCACAAGTCTCTTTTTTTCAACAAGAAGCAGGCTTCCAACCTTCTTTTTGATCATGTTCTTGGCGCAATCTAGAAGATTTATCTCTGGCTTGGCTGTTACAGGATCGCGCGTCATTATATCCGCTACAAGGATATTATCCATTAGAAAATAAAGGTGTCACCACTTATAAATTTTTATGTATTTTTTGGAAAGGGGAATTAGGCTGCAAAATTCTTTAGAAAGAAGTTTAGTGGAGAATCATTATTAATATATATTTCTTCTGAATATATCTTGTAGAGTATTTCATCCCATTTTCTTAAATTGTGTAAAGGTATGTTTAAATTAACAATCAAAGAATAAATTCCTCCAACATCTGCACTAAGTTCATCATTGAACCTAATCAATTCTTTACCATGATAACCTACTTTTCTTAAAATTTTTTCAAGTTTATCCATGCCCCCTTTAATTTCCTGAAATAGATGAGCCTCTTCATGACCTCTTAAGAATATTCGAGAAGTTCTTCTAAAACCTCTTGCTATTGAAATCCTAAAATCTCTCCCACCCAATTCATTTTTGGGGTACAAAAAATATCCCTTGTTTAGACCATCTTTATTTTGACTATTCTTAATATCTAAATTATTCCCAGGATATTTTTTATCAATTTTTTCTCCATATCTACCATAATCAGAAATCTGGCCATCATAAAAGTAGTTATCATTGCTTTCAATAGAAGCACACTGCTTCAGCGCCTCCAACCTTATTATCTTCATGATGGATTTTGTATGCTTGCATTTAAAAGATTTTCTGAGGCAAGTTACTTATCTTCTTAATTACAATAATGTTTAAATAAGATACATGAGAAGGATTTATATGCCAGAAAAACCAGTAGTTCTGCTTCCGGAAGATGTGCAGAGGCTTTTAGGCAAAGACGCACAGAGAAACAATATACTAGCTGCAAAAATGGTTGCAGAGATAGTGAAAACCACTTTAGGGCCAAAAGGCATGGACAAGATGCTGGTCTCTCCTACCAATGATATCATTGTCACAAATGACGGGGTCACAATTCTCGAAGAGATGCAGATAGAACACCCTGCTGCAAAAATGATGGTGGAGATTGCAAAAACACAGGAAATAGAAGTTGGCGACGGAACAACAACTGCTGTGATGATTGCAGGAAAACTTCTTGAGAATGCAGAGAAGCTTTTAGATAAAAAAATTCACCCTACTATCATCACAAAAGGCTACAGGATTGCTGCAGAAAAATGCCAGGAAATATTGAAAGAAATCTGCTTGAAAATAACTCTAGATGATATTGAAATCCTGAGGCAGATTGCAATGACTGCAATGACTGGCAAAGGAGCAGAAGATTCAAAGGAGAGGTTCGCAGACATAATTGTAAGGGCTGTCAAGCAGGTCAGAGATGCAGACGGAAGAATTGACATGAATGATATTAAGATAGAAAAATCAAAAGGAGAGGGAATCCAGGACACAGAGCTTATTTCTGGTGTTGTTTTAGACAAGGAAAAAGTCTCACAGGACATGCCTACCCAAGTAAGGGCTGCACGAATAGCATTGATAGATTTTCCTCTTGAACTGAAAAATCCAGAAATAGAAACGAAGATTTCAATCTCGACTCCAGAGCAACTGCATGGTTTTCTTAATGAAGAAGAGAGAGTGATTAAAGAAATGGTGGAAAAAGTCAAGCTTTCTGGAGCAAATGTTATTTTCTGTCAAAAAGGGATAGATGATTTTGCGCAATACCTTCTTTCCAAAGAAGGGATTTATGCCTGCAGAAGAGTTGACAAATCAGACATGGAAAAGATTTCCAAAGCAACAAGCGCAAAAATTGTCAGCAATCTTTCAGAGCTCACGCCTTTTGAAATTGGCAATGCACAAACTGTTGAAGAAGTCAAGCACGGAGAAGATACTCTAACTTATGTTAGGGGATGCCAGAATCCAAAGGCCTTGACTATTTTAATTCACGGCGGAACAAGTCATGTCATAGATGAGATAGAACGGGCCATAAAGGATGGGTTAGGCGATGTTATCTGCTCATTAAAATCTGGCTTTATTGTTCCGGGAGGAGGAGCTGTTGAGATGGAGATTGCCAAAAGGCTCAGAGAATTTTCACAGGAATTAAGCGGAAGAGAACAGCTTGCTGTTGAAGAATTTGCGTCTGCTCTTGAATTTATTCCGGCAACTCTTGCAGAAAATGCAGGCCTTGATACAATTGATGTGCTTACTGAATTAAAGTCCAGGCACGATTCTGGAGAAAAGAATGCAGGATTAAACTTATTCACAAATAAAATTGAAAATGTTCTTGATGCCCGCATTATTGAGCCATTAAAGATTAAAACCCAAGCCATTACCTCTGCAAGCGAAGTTGCAATCATGATTCTTAGGATTGATGATGTCATTGCCAGTTCTGGAAGCAGGGGGGGCATGAATTCTATAGCAGGCGGTAGAGGAATGCCGGAGTTGGATTAAGGGAAAAATGCCTAACAACTCTAACAAAAATAAAATAGATTTTAACAATAGGTATAAAGAGGCAAAAATATATTGCAGAAGAGCAGGGACAGATATTTATAAGCTTGCCAGCTGAAAGAAAACTTCCCTACTTTAGTTCGTGAGAGAATTTCAGCTGTCATGTTGGCAAGCTTAGTGCAGCCATAAATATTAATTCTAGAAAAACTAAATAAAAAAGTCGGCAGGTTTCTTGCCGACTGAAAGTTAACACTATTTGGAACTTTCTAAAATAAATAAATGTTTGCATTCGCTTAGCGAATG
>CAZFNY010000090.1:0-3445 GCA_964520275.1 Candidatus Woesearchaeota archaeon
TTAAAGGTTTCTAATACTTCTTTTTCCCCTCAACCTTCCCAACCCCCCACAACCACATACCCTCCGCTCACAATCCCCTGGCCAATTAGCCAAGCATACCCAATTCCTGACAAACCTAAACCTTTGATGATAAAAAAGTAAGATAATCCTAAGATTAACATTGGCATTAGGAGCAACTATTTATTTTCATCAATAATTTTTCTGTATTCATTAATCTCACTTTCTGATAAATTTGATACAATCTCATCAAAATCAGATACAAATTTCTTGGCTTCCTGAAGCATTAACCTTACCTCAGGCTCTTGGTCAACTTTCATGTAGTACTGGGCATCAATTCTTTTGTCTTTGTGCTGGTTTATTGTTTTTGTTTTCTCTTTTCCCAACAGCAAAGTAACTGCTAAAATAGAGCAGGCGTGATTTTCACACTTTATTCCTATTCTCTGAAGAAATGAATAAAGAGCATAATATTCTGCATAATAAATTGCAACTGTTGACCAAAGCAGATCTTTATCTTCAAAATCTTTTTCAGCTCTTAGCAAGGATGATTTTGCCTGCTCAATATAAGATTTTGATAATCTTTCATTAGGTTCAGCTATTTTAAGCCCCTCTTTTAATTTGAAGCACCAGTTAAGTTTTTTACCCACCATAAAATCCCCAGATTATATTTATATAAGAAGAGTGGTTATTTAAGATTATGTGGTTTGCTTCTATTTCTTTAATTAATGCTTCTTTTTCAAGTAGTGCTTTTTTAAATGACTTCTCTTTTAAGGTCTTTTGATGAATTTTGTAAGGCAATAAATGATATGGCAGTTTTTCTTCTTTGCCTGATATTATAAATAAATCCAAATCCGAGTTTTTGTCAGCCTTAAATTTTGCAAAGCTTCCAAATACAATTATTGTTGAATTTGTATTAATTGATTTTAAGAAAGTCTTGCACTCAGGGTATTTATCCAAGAACAGGTCTGTTTTATAAATTTCAGCTTTTAAGAGGTAGGATTTAACATTTATATTGTCTAAATTTAAGGCAAAATATTTATTTTTTCCTTCTGTTTTGCTTTTTAGTATTTTCTCTTTTTCAAGATTAGCAAGGGTATTCTGGCATGTCTTAAGAGGAAGTTTTGCAAGTTTGCTTATTTCTCTCAAATAAAATCTTGCCCTGTAATCTTCAGTATACATGGAAATTATGCTAAGTTCTTTGTTTCTTTTCTGATACATATGTATACATTTTGATACTTTACTATTTAAGCTTTTTGGTTATTTATTCTGTCTCTTCCCCTTCCTCTCCCAACCCTGAGATAAACCCCACTTACAATTCCCTGACCAATTAGCCAAGCATATCCAATTCCCAATAATCCGAGACCATTATTCATAAATAAATAGCTTAATCCTAAGATTAATATTGCATTAAATATGCTGATGAAAATCAGGCTTTTAATCTTCTTCTTAACTCTTAACAAAGTTCCAAAAATACTGTTTATTCCTATGAAGACACCGCTTAATGCAATGATTTGCAGGAATCTAAATCCTTCAACTGAATATTGGTGGCCAAAAAGCAAGAGTATGTATTTTCCTAAGAATATTGTGATTAGTATTCCTGGAATTAAGATAAGGCTAATTATTTTTACAGCCTTTTTAATTTGAACCTTGAGATGTTTTTCATTATGGCTTCCTTCTGCAAAAAGAGAGTTGGATGTAGCAGAAGGAATCACAAATAATAATGCTGCAATCATCATGGCCATGTAATAATAAGCAGAAGTTTCTGCTCCTAATTTGTTTAAAATTAGCAAAGGAAGAAGGAGAGTTGGTAGTCCTCCAATAAAACCAGCAACATAATTTCCAAAAGAGTATTTACCAATCTTTTTTATTATTGAATCATAAAAGACAAAATTTGGTTTGTAATCAAATTTATAGATAAGAACAAGATAGACAGCTAAAAAGCCAATAATCATAGAGATCATCCAAGAAGTGAAAATTCCGTAAGCACCGAGCCAGACAAATGCAAAAAGAAGCAATATTTTCAGCGAGCTAAAAATTGTGTTTTTCAGAAGAATAAATTTTGCACTCCTATATGCTATAAAAACACTGTCAATTAATGAGTTCCATGAAGAAAAAACCATGAAAAATATAAAAGCAAAAGCAAGAATTATATTATCATGAACAAATATGAGTTTTGGAGAAAATGTTCTTATAAAAATAAGAAAAAGAGCTGAAATCATAATTGTCACAATTGCAACCAAGCTAAAACCTGTATTAATTTTCTTGTCTTTATCCTCTGCAGTAGGAAGATATCTTATTAATCCTGTACCTAATCCTAAAAGGCTGAATGAAGTTATCAGATTCATAGCAGAAATAATTGTTGTTGCCAACCCAACTTGTTCTGTTGTAAAAAGTCTTGCTCCAATCATCCAGAAAACAAAACCAAGAATAGACATGATTAATGTTCCTAGCATTAGATAAACAGAATTTCTATAAAGAGAATCATTCATTATCTTTTTATATTGTTTCTTGACAAATCCATCTTCTTTTGATTTAAATTCTGGCCTTTTCATCCAGTTGTAAAACAAAAGCCAGAATACTGCAAAGTAAATCATAAAAAATATCATCCCAACATAACTGTGATATAACCCTAAAGCCAGAGATTTAGAAACATAAGCTCCAAATATAAATAATAAGAATACTCTCAAAATGTTAACTGCAAAAGCTCCTAAAACAGCAGGAATAAACAATATCATTGCTCTTTTCTTATTTATCTTTTTCCAGTCCAAAAGGATAGCAAACAAATAAAGGCTTACAAAAATAAATATAGAATATATCCCAGAACATGCTTCTGCAATCTGAGCAGGAAATCCTTCAAACATTAAAGTTCTATCTCCAATTATCGCAACATTGTCGCTTACCAATTTCAAGAAGAAATAAGTTATCTTCATAACAATCAAGCTAAGATAAGGCCATAGCTTCCAAACCTGATTCATTAAAGAATAAACAATCACTCCAAATATCAAAAAATAACTTAATTCTCTCTTAAATTCCTTAACAAAATCTTTCACAAAATTTAAGCCAAAAATTCCCAAAACTAAGGTTAAAAATGTTGATAAGAACAATATTTGTATAAGAATTATGTTCAGGATATTTGCAGGTATATTATTTATATTTAATTCTACAATATAAAACACAGATAAGAGAATAAAACTAAGTAAAAGAAAAAGAGAATCTTTTGTTTTGAGATTATAATATTTTAATTTCATAAGCTTTTCTCTGTATAATATTACAAATCCTAATACAGAAAAAAGCAGAATATAACCCATTCCTCCATAGATAGATATTTTAAAGCCTTCTAACAAACTAGAAGCAACTATTCTCTGTCCAATTATAAGAGAAAATAGAATAAACGCCCCGACAAACACAGCCGTCTTTATGAGTAACTGCTTGAATCCTTTCTCCAGTT
>CAZFNY010000091.1:0-3421 GCA_964520275.1 Candidatus Woesearchaeota archaeon
TAAGCTCTAAAAGAATCAAATTATTTGTTAAAAAGTCCTTTCCGGACAGAGCATTAAAGAGAATGACTATATTATTCAAGGAGGAAAGATATATATGAATAAACTAATGGGGGCTCATAAATTTATGTTTGGAAATGGTCCTGCACCTGAAAATTTAACTGATGCTCTTTTTTGTTATCACTTTTTTATTGGCAATGCTATGAAGGGAGGAGTTGATGGGACTAAATTTACTAGATTCAAAAAAACAATAGACTCTGCTTTTGACTCTTTAAGCACATCTACGACTGCTAGAAGAATTATAGGAATAGTGTTTGGAAATCTAGCCGATATAACAAATATTCAACTCCTCGGTCCTCGTTCTTAGATTCATATCTTCAGACTTACTATCTTGGATATCCCGTCATGCATGCTTATTCCGAAAAGGTTTGTTGCGTTTGAGATGACTTCATCATTGTGACTTATTACAATATACTGGCCTTTCTGCATGTATTTTTTAAGCAGACCTGCAAGTCTTTCTGAGTTTCTTTTGTCCAAAGCCGCGTCAATCTCATCAAGGATATAAAAATAATAAGGCTTGAGTTCCTGAATTGCAAAAATTAAAGACAGAGCGACCAGGGTCTGCTCTCCGCCTGAAAGAGACTTGACATCAAAATACTTTCCATGTCCTGTCTTGACAATGATTCCTATTCCTCCATCAAAAGGGTCTTTTCTATTTTCCACTTCCAAAGAAACCTGGCCTTTTGTGCTAAGCTGTGAAAAATTACGCGAGAAAATATCATTGAGAGAATCAAGAGTTTTCAAAAAGGTTTTCTTTTTCTTGATATCAATCTCATGGACAATTTTCATTATCCCTTCTTTTTCTTTAGAAATTATGTCCACTTTTTCTTTTATGGAATCGTATTCTTTTTTCACAGAATCATAAACTTCCAAGGACCTTAGGTTTACTGTCCCTATCTCAGAGAGGATTGACTGAATCTTATTTAACTTGGAGGATAAAACATCTTTGCTTGCTTTAATGACCTCTATGTTTGGAAAGCCAAGCATTTCAACCTCAAGATTCTGGACTATTGCATCAAAACGGGCTTTTTCTATTCTAAACTCTCCAGATGCCTGCTCAAGAATATGGACTTCATTCTGTTTTTTTACAATATCCAGTTCTATCTCTCTTATTTTTGACTGGCAGGAATCTCTCTGTGAAATCAAGGCTTCAAATTTCTTAGTCAGCTCTTCTTCTTGTTTTCTCTTTTTTCCTAAAAGAACTTCGTTTTCCTCTAATTCCTGTTTAACATCTTCAAATTCTTCTTTCAAATTCTCTTCTTCTCTCAGAATCTGCTTTAAAGATATTTTAGAACGCTCAAGTTCGCTCTGCTTGAAAGAGATTTCTGAAGTTATTGTCTCTTCATTTCTCAAAGAAATCTCCTGGACCTCTACTCTTGCTGTCTCATATCTCTGCTCCACAGTTGAAAAATTATCAAAAGTCTGCTCAAGGTTTTTTCTTATTTTTTCCAGCTCTGAAATCTCTCTTTTTAATGATTCTGTTTTTTGATAAAGAGCCTTAATCTGGTCTTTTTTTTCATTTATTCCAGAGAGTTTTATCAAATCTGTTTCACGTCTTGAGAGTTCCAGGCTTATCTGTTCAATTTCTGCGTTTGCTAATTCTCTTTTCTTGTAGATTTCTGCAAGCTGTCTGTCAGAGTCTGAGATTTGTTTTTTTAAAGAAGCGACTCTGGCAGAGACTTCTTTGCCTATTGAATTGATATGCTCTTCTGTAATCTTGCTCTTGCAAAGCGGGCAGACATCCATTTTTGATATATTTTGAACTAATTTGCTCTGCTTGTCTATTTCATATTCTGTTGTAGAAGAGAATTTTTCGAACTCTTTTTCTTTTTTTCCAATCTCTTCGAGGATTGACTTTTTCTCTGAAAGAGACATTTTGAGCTTTTCCAAGATATTTTCATCTGAATTCTTGTTAAACAAATCTTTTGAAAGAGAGTTAATATGGTTTAACATAAAATCAGACTCATTGGAGTAGTTATGGAAAAGGAGCTTCTTGTCTTCTATCTTCTCTTTGATTGATTTCAACTCGGATTTAGTTGTGTAGAATTTTTTTCTCTGCTCTTCTAATTTTTCGAGCTCTTGTTTTTTTGCCTCAAGGTCTTTCTGCTTGTGGTCTTTTATAGAACCACCTGTCTCTTTTTTTAACTCTGAAATAGAGAGCTCATTGTTTCTTACTAATTCCTGAAGCTCTTGTTTTTCTTTTTGAAGATTATTGAGCTTGTTTTCACAATTCTCTATTTTTACTGTTGTTCCTGCAATCTCTGCTCTGATATTGGCTATTTCCTGATTAAGCTTCTCCTGCTCTAGTCCTGTGGATTTTTGGATTGTTGAATTTATGTTGTTTATTTTTGTCTGGAAGTTTTCAATAGAAGCTCTCTGGCCTATGAGCATTTTTTTCAGATTTTCTATTTCTTTTATTTTTTTGGATATTTCAAAGTTTATCTTCTCTACCTCTTTCTTGTTATAAGTCAAATCATGATAGATTATGCTTGCCTTGAACCTCTTAACATCAGATTCAAGCCGTTTAAATCTCAGGGCCTGCTGTCTCTCTTTTTCAAGATTATTCAGATAAGATGTCCTTTCTTTGAGGATAGCCAGGACTTCTTTTAGTTTTTCTTCTGTCTTTTCAAGCTCTCTGATTGATTTTTCTTTTCGCGACTCATAGATTGCAATCCCTGAAACTTCTTCTATAACTTTACGCCTTTCTTCAGAATGCAAATTCACAAAATTTTGAATCTCTCCCTGTAGGATTATATTGAATCCGTTTGGGTCTACTCCTGCCTGTGCCAATAAAGAAAGTATTTCCTGGCGGGTTTGAGTTTCATGGTTTATCTTGTAGATGCTCTGGCCGTTTCTTCTTACAATCCTTTTTATAGCAACCTCATTTGAATCAATTGAAAAAACCCTATCAGAATTGTCAAAAACCAGTTCAACAATCGCCTCTTTTGAGGGAGAAACATCTTTAGCCCCAAGAAAAATCAGGTTTCCTGCTTTGGTAGCCCGCATTGATTTTATGTTTAGTCTTCCAAGGACAAAACACAAGGCATCTGAGATGTTGCTTTTCCCGCTGCCATTTGGACCGAGGATTACATTGATTCCCTCTGTGAAAGGAATCTCTGTTTTTTTTGGAAAACTTTTGAAGCCGTGCATCACCAATTTCTTTATGTAAAACATGTAAGAGAAAAAGTTCAGAAGTTTTTAAAGTTTAAGGGGGTGGAGAAAACTCAAGGTACACTAGTTTTTTGTGCACTCTTTAGTTCACTCGCAGCCTGAGAATAAGTCTTTCCCGCTGTAGGATTGGCTCCTAAACCTTTAGCAGGCTCAGCACATTTTAGGCTAGCTCCGCCCTTGTAAAGATAATTAA
>CAZFNY010000092.1:0-3409 GCA_964520275.1 Candidatus Woesearchaeota archaeon
TTTTGTTGAAAGTGGTAAGTCACCCTTTTTTATATGGTTTCACCAAAGCCTGATTTATTATTCTTTAAAATAATTAATCAAGTCTTTTTCACAAGCTGGGCACAATACCCCATACCTTAATCTATCATTAGTCATTTTAATCCAATCTTCTGGAACATTCAATCCTTGTCTCATAACACAAATGTTAGTGCAGTGTTTCCCTAAACTTTTTTTAACATCCTTCTTTCTATTTTTTGGAATTAATCCGAAAACATGCCCTAACTCATGCATAGTTTCTGTTTTAATGCATTCATATCTTTCTCTATCTTCCAATTGATTGAATCTATATGTTGAAATTATTGTACCAATACCCTCTGCGGCTGAACCGATAACAAAATTAGTATCTTCTGATTGATACATATCAGAAGGAAGTACCAAAATATCATAATGGTCCTTTCCACCTTTATTTTTATCTCTCCATGGTTCAAAAACAAGAAGCTGACCAATCATCTGTATGTTAAGCTGATTTCTATTCCTGCTTGTTTCTTTTCCTCTTTGAATATACCAATCAACACTTTGATAGGGTTTTAGGGCGCCATTAGCATCTATAAAATCTTTATTTCTCCAAATTCCAAGATCAAATATCTCAATTCCTCTAACTTTAGCTAATTTAATTAATTCAGAAGCACCTTCTAAAACAGATTTTTTCTCTAAATCTTTTAGACCTTCTTGATTCATCATAAATATCGGAAATAGTTTTCCCATCTTATTTATAAAGCTCTTTCCAAGGCTTGAATTCATAAAAGGGGGTTATGCACATTTCCTCTTCAGGATTAAAAATTCCTGTGTAAGCTATCTCAAGCTCTAGAAATTGCCCCTTGTCTGGACTAAAGGAGTGCATTGTTTCAACAGGGACAAATTTTTCTGTTCCATTTTCAAGAACCTCTCTTTTGTTTCTATAGTAAAAAAATCCTGTCCCAGATATCACTTTAATTGCCTCTCCAACATCATAATGAGTATGCCTATCTACTGGCATAGGAAAAATGATATCTACTATAGTGCTTTTCAATTGCCGAGTAGTATTCTCATTAAAATGAGGCCGTATAAACAATCCGGATTGTTTATCAAAAACATATCCTTGATTAATTGCCCTCTTTCCTGTATCCTCTAGAAATTCGTCTAATTTATGGTAAGTATACCACTCTTTTACCTTTCCATCTTCTAATTCATCAATAAATCCCATTTTTGTTAAGAATACCGAAGCTATTTAAATATTCTTGTGATGAGAATATTTTTACTTTTCTTCTCTTTTATGGTTAGAAGTTCAGGAATTGCTGCATAAAATGCCAAGAGGAAAGTATCATAATCCCACAGATGTTTTTTCCCATCATAAGGATCAAGGATTTGGAAACCTTTTTTATTATATCCCCTGGCAATAACTTTGTGATTCATGTTTAAAGAAGAACTATTACCAATAAAAGCAGGTTTTATTTCAATCAAAATAAATTTGTTTTCATCAATTAGTTTTTTGATCTTTTTGATATTTAACTTATCAATTGTTATTTTTCCTCCTAATTCTAAAAATTGTAAAGCTTGATCAACATAATATTTTCCAAAATCAAAATAACTCTTAGATTTATTTTTAAGAGATTCTTTTAAGTCACCCTTATTTTCGTTAATAATTATTGGATTATATCCAAAATATTTAACATCAAAACCAAATTTAAGTGCAGTTACGCCCAAAGTTAGAATGGGATTCCTAATTTTTTCCCCATTGGGATTATAAGATTCATCTTTTTCCCAAATATCTTTCTCAGAAAAATTATTCCCATAATAATTAAATATGCTTCTCAAACAAGCTATTCCACAGGATTTTTTTGTCTCTTGTTTGAATATTTTCATAAGTTGATAAATTAAAGAATGTTTTTAAATTCTTAGATAATTTCCATCTACAGACTCAGCAGCTGAACCTTTGTGTCGTTTGTTGCGAAGTTCTTTGCCACAATCACCTTGGTCTCTGCATCTTCTGCAGCCCGGATTATTGGGCTTGTGACAATTCCGTCAATGAGCATGATTGCTGGTTTTTTCCCGCTTTTGTTAAGATAACTATTCAGCGATCTCAAAGAAACTCTTTTTATCTCATTCAATGAACTGTCCAGGAGAATTGCTTCTTTTGAACCCTGATTTTCGTCAGACAGGGCCTTGAGTTTTCCCTTGTCTTCTTCGCTTAACTCAAGGCTTTTGTCTTCAGATTCGCTTTTTCCTGTCTTTTCTGCTCTTCTGTCTTTATAAGAATCTTTATAAAAAAATTCCTTAGGTGAAACCCTTTTTCTTAGGTTCATCAAAATTTCTTTTCCAGTAAGCTCTTCAACTTCTTTTCCTTCTGGAGCCACTGCAATATACTTGATTTCTGCGTTGTCAACAACATTCTGTGCAATAAGCTTTCCTCCCCTATCTCCGTCTATGAACAGGATAAGGTCTTTCTCTTTGCCCAGTTGCTTTATCTCCCCTGGCATCTTTGTTCCATTCATTGCTATGACATTCTTGACACCATTTCTTAGAAGATTCAAGACATCTGCTCTTCCTTCAACAACAATCACTTCTTTGTCAAAAAGGTCACCGCAAGGAAGCTTGCTTTCTCCATACTCTTTGACAGCATCCATCTTTGCAGAGTCTTTTATCTCGTTTGAGATTTCTCTTGAATTTGTTAAGCCGTGTATGTTCTGCATGAGCTTTTTTGCCCTGTCTATGATATACTCTCTCTTGCTTCCTCTGACATCTTCTATTTTTTCAACCTCAATCTGCGAGTCGCAAGGTCCGATTCTTTCAATTGTTTCCATAGCAGCAGCAATCAAAGTGGTTTCTGACTGGTCTAGGGCAGTTGGAACTTTAATGCTTCCTGTAGTTCGCTTGTCAGACCTTTCAAGTTCAACCTCTATTCTTCCTATTTTGCCTTCTTTCTGGAGCTCCCTCATCTCCAGCTCATCACCAAGCAAACCCTCTGTCTGCCCAAAAATAGCTCCGATTATATCAGGTTTTTCCAAAGCACCTTCAGCTGTAAAATTCGCATGTATCATGTATTTTATTGATACCGGACTTATTTTTGCCATATAAAAACCTCCAGCGGGTTTTTATGAATCCAGCAACCAAGCTCGAATCTCTTAGTTGCCTTCGAATGATTCGAATTATCCCGCATTATTTTTATCATTTGTTTAATTAATTGAAATCTTATGATTTCTTAGAAAAATACCAATTTTTAAATTTCTCTTTTTCGTCTACTCAAAAATATAATGAGTGAATGTGAACGTGAAAGTGATATAATACTGATACTTTTCTGATAATAACTTATGACAGAAGAGGTTTATAAAGGTTTTGTCATGTTTTCATTGTTACCTAAGCGGGACTTGAGATGACTAAAAAAATTTATTTC
>CAZFNY010000093.1:0-3356 GCA_964520275.1 Candidatus Woesearchaeota archaeon
AATTTATAGGGAGAGATATTAAACTTAATGAAAAAGATCCTGTTTATAGCTATAATAATCTTATACCATGCGGGGATTTAGTTTATCAAATCGTTAAAAAATTAAAATATAATAGCAGAAAAACAGGCGATAGAACACTTGCTGCAGAAATGAGAACTGTAAAAAAAAGAGGCACTATAGGAAGATTAAGATTGCTTAAATTAATAAAAAATTTTGAAGGAAAAAGCAAGGAAAAAATGGAGAATCTTGAAACTCTCAAGAAAATAGCAAATAGCAATATTCTCTGGTCAAAAATAAATGATATAAAATTGTTAAAAAAGAGGGATGAGGAAGTTTATGATTTATCAATACCTTCAACAAACACTTTTGTATCCAATGGCATAGGGGTGCATAATTCAGTTACTCTGACTTTTATTGCGAACATCTCCCCAAAAGGAAGATATGTTGTGGGAAAATCTGCTTCAGGAGCAGGCATAACCGCAACAGTAGTAAGAGATGAGTATTTGAGAGGCTGGAGTCTGGAAGCAGGCGCGATGGTTTTGGCAAACAAAGGACTTGTTTGTATAGATGAATTAGAAAAAATGGACCCGCAGGACAGAAGCGCTATGCATGAAGCAATGGAACAGCAGTGTTATCACCAAGATACAATAATAACATTAGCAGATGGTTCTGAAACTAAAATCAGAGACTTAGTAGAAGGTTTATTAGAAGAAAACAAAGAAAAAATAATCAAGGGAAAAGATTGCTTGATTTTACCAACAAAAGACTTAGAAGTTTTAACAACAGATTTCAACAAGATATACAAAACAAAAGTAGACAGAATAAGCAAACATAAAGCATTTGATAAATTCATAAAAATAAAATTTTCGCATGGAAGAGAAATAACTGTAACACCAGAACATCCCATTTTTATAGCTAAAGAAGGAAAAATCAAAACTGAAAGAGCAGATAAAATAAAGATTGGAAGCTCTATCCCGATTCCATTAAAAATTCCAATTGTAGGTAAGGAGCAGCATTTTACACCAAAAAATGAGATAGTAATTAATCAAAGAATAAAACAAAATCCAACAATCCCCACAAAAAATTGTGAAGAATTATTCAAAATTGTCGGGTACCTTGTATCAGAGGGTTCTAGAGAGAAAAACAGAGGGAAGATAGTTGGTTTTAATTTCACAAATAAAAACGAAGAAGTATTGAATGATTTTGAAAGTTTAATGAAAAAAGTTTTTAATCTTTTACCATATAAACAAATGAAAATTGATTCTCATGCACCGAGATTTTCTTATAGATATATTTCAAACCAATTAGCACAATTTGCAAAAGAATTTATGCCAGAGATTCTTAATTTATCCGGAGAGAAAAGTTTGCCCTCTTTTATAATGAAAGGGGAAAAAGAGAATATATCTAAAACATTGTCTGCATTATTTGAAGGTGATGGATATGTATCAATAAAAGAAAGGACTGTCAGAGTAGGTTATAAAACAAAAAGTAAAAGACTTGCTGAGCAAATACAAGATTTACTCTTAAGATTCAGAATAAGGAGTTCTATAACTGAAAATAGTGGTTTTTATAGAGTAGGAATTACAAGTTATAATAATCTCCAAAATTTTGCAGAAGAGATTGGATTCGTGACACAAGAAAAAAATTATATCCTTCGCAAATATTTAAGTGAAAAAACAATAAGACGACATGTTAAAAACAAACTCCCATTAGAATTTAATAAGAAGATAATAGAAATAATAAAAGATGAAAGAATAAAACAAGTTGGTAAATATAAGGTTTATGATATTATTTACGACCATTCTAAAAGAAAAGATGTCTTTGCTTTTTCAACAGAATTCCTACAAAAACTTTTGGAATTATTAAAAAAACAAAAAAATAAGGATTATATCCAAAACTTAATTGGAGATATTGGTTGGGAAAAAGTTTCAGGCATAGAAATCATAGAAAACGAGAGCGAAGATTGGGTTTATGATATTACAGTAGAACCCAGCCATGCATTTGTTTCACAGGCATCAATATTGCACAACACAGTCACAATTAGCAAAGCAAATGTTCAGGCAACATTAAAAGCAGAAACATCTGTTTTAGCAGCAGCGAATCCAAAATTTGGAAGATTTGACCCTTACCAATCAATCGCACAGCAAATAGACCTCCCCCCAACTTTAATTAACAGATTTGACGTAATCTTCACATTGAGAGATATTCCTAACAGAGAAAAAGATGAGCAAATAGCAAGCCATGTTTTGCATGAACACAGGGAACAAGGAGAAAGTATGCTAATACCAAGGGAAATCTTCAGAAAATATGTTGCTTATTCCAAACAAAAAATAAAACCTGAACTGAGCAATGAAGCTGTTGACGAAATTAAAAAATTTTATGTTGACTTAAGAAACAGGCCTGTCGCATCTGAAAGTGCGATGAGACCGATTCCAATTTCTGCAAGACAGTTGCAAGCCCTGATAAGAATGTCAGAAGCGTCGGCAAAATTGAGGCTCAGTAAAAAAGTAACAATAGAAGACGCAAGAAGGGCTGTAGATTTAATGAAATATTATTTAATGCAGGTTGGTTATGATTATGAATCAAAAACTATTGACATAGACAAGATTACTTTAGGGAGAACAGCGTCACAAAGAAACAAAGTGTTCATAGTAAGAGATACAATAACAGAACTTGAAGGAAGAATGGGGAAGTTAATCCCTATTGAAGAAATTGAAAAAGAACTTGAAAATAAATTAAACAGGGAGGAAATTGGGGACGCCATAACAGAATTAGAAAAGCACAGTCTTATTTTCAGACCCCGAAGGGGTTATGTCCAGAGGATGTGATACAATTCACAAATCTTTAAAAACTATTTCCCATTTTTTCTAAAATGCCAGACAACAAAACCAAATGTTTTGAGCCTGTAAATTTCAAAAGGAGAAAGAGGTAAAGAAATTGCCAGAACAAGAACAATTCAAAAGACATATTGCATTTAAATTAAGAATCGGAGATTTGCTAATCGGAAAACCTATATTCGATGAAGAGAGATTTTCTTTTTTAGAGTTGGGAAATAAAAAAATTATAAGAGTTAATGTAATGGGAAATATAGTTGAAAAATATGACAGTGAAAGAGAAACGAAATTCTCTACAATAACTTTGGATGACGGTTCTGGTCAGATAAAATTAAAACTTTTTGGAGAGGATACAGAAAAATTTGGAGATATATCACAGGGACAGACAATTCTTGTTATAGGTGTTTTAAGACACTGGAATAATGAATTATATATTTCCCCTGAAATTGTAAGAGAACAGGACCCCAAATATTTATTGGTAAGAAAAATGGAAACTGAAAAAGATAAATCAAAGAATTATGA
>CAZFNY010000094.1:0-3341 GCA_964520275.1 Candidatus Woesearchaeota archaeon
AAACGATTCTGCTGTGATAGATGACAAATCGATTAATATTGACACATTTGTTGATAATTTGAATGCTAGCAGTATTTCTACAGAGCAGCTGAGATCCCTTGAACTTAATTCTAGACTGAATTGCGGTTCTTTGAGTGAGCTTAGTTCAAAGAGGCTGACAAAAGAAGTCAAGACAATTTCTGTAAACACAGAAGAAGAGATTGCAAGAACAAGCTTGGCTAGAGAGTATGGAATTCCAGAAATTGATTATGGTGCAAGCGGAGACATTAAGACATTACCTATTACTCAAGATATTACTTTTTCACAAGTGAAAGATAAATTTAATATTCCTTATGATATAAAAGATACTTCTTATGTTAGAATTTATAGAGATAAATCAACAGCAAAAGAGTATTTGATTGTTTTAAATGATGAGAGGCATGTTGATAAGACTTATGTCATATCTTTTTTTAACACCTTGGTGCTTGAGGAGAAAGCAAATCCTCTTGGGCTGGATTTCAAAAAATATGATGACTCGAATTATCACAATCCTTATCTTTCTGCTTTAGGAGATACTGTGCCTCTTGTGAGATATTATGAGACAGCACCTTATAAAGGATATCCTGCTATTGTGCCGTTTGATTTGGATGCTGGATGGTATGTCTCTATAAAACAAGTGGTTTCCACAGGAGCAAATATTGCATCTTATGATGAGTCTGGAAGAGTGAACAGCTTTTATCTGTGCAATGTGGGGGAGAATAATAAAGAAGAGAATCGCGGAGGAGATGACATATGCAGGAGTTTTGTCAACGGCCAGTATTATGACCAGTTTCCTGGAATAATAGATGATGTCACAAAATCTTTAGTTATAAAAGCCACTGATGCGGTTTATCAGGCACAAAAGCAGTACAGCTCTGGAGTCAGCAGGGTGGAGATCAATAGGAAGTGGATTAAAGTAGGAAGCCCGGCAGCAGATATTCCTGATTTGCAGTGCCAGGATGTTTATTCTCCTACAGAGTGTCAGATTTTATTCAATGTCTGCGATTCAGTAATATGCCCTTCTTCAAGATGTGATTTGGGTGGAAAATATCCAGTGAAGGATGTTATCCAGTCAGGGATTATTGGAAGCATTGCATTGTGCCTTCCTAATGCTCAAGAGGGAATTTATGTTCCGGTTTGCCTTTCTGGAGTCAAGGCGGGATTAGACAGCTGGATTTCTGTGCAGAAATCCTACAGAGACTGCTTGCAGAAAAATCTTGAAACAGGAGAGACTGTTGGAATCTGTGATGCGATGTTCAGCATCTACAAATGCGAGTTTTTCTGGAGAGAGGGTGTTCCTATTGCTAAAATTGCTGTTCCTAAGATTTTAGGAATTTTAAAAGGGCAGGGAACAAGAGGAGGAGGCGAGTATTTAGGAGTGCAGAGCGCGTGGCAGAGTGCAGAAAAATCTGTGAGTTATTTTACAGAATATTATGCTGCAAATTCTTACAAGGCATTTCAATCACGCTCAACAGAAGAAGTTGGAAGCGAGGTGTGCAAGGCTTATGTTTCTACTGTATTTCCTACAAGTACTGCGGGATTAGATGCCCTTACAGAGCCAGACTCTCCGCCGCAATTTACTGCAAGGTTTGATGAGATTCCATTTTCAACTGCCACAAACCCTCCTGTTTCGCAATACAAAGTATTTTTCCATATTTTTGCTGGAAATGACAAAGGAGTCTATTATAAGGTTTATATGAAAGGAGCAGATGGAAGCTCGTTTTATCAGGACACTTCTTCTTACTTGTATATTTCAGGAGGCCAGGGATATATTCCTAAAGGAGAGTATGTTACTAACAATGTTGACTTTACTGCACCTTCTGGATACAAGAAACTTTGTGTGATGGTTGATGACCAGGAAGAATGCAATTTCAAACAGGTTTCAACAGAGTTTGCGTTTAATTATATCACTGAAAAATATCTTGCAGAGCAGGCATCTAAATCTGATATTAAGACAGAGGCAGAGTGCATTTCTGGAAGTCCAAACCCGTATTCTTTGTTAAATCCAAATGTACAGGAAGGAGTTGGAGATGTAATCAACCCAGGGATTTACAATCAAGGAATAATGAGGACTTGTGCAACTGAAAATCCTGGGAAAAATATTGATGGCAATTGGAACACAAACAAGTCAAGATGGAAGCTTGTTGGTTATTGCGGGGATCAAAATATGAAATGCTGGATTGATTCTACAAGTGTTACAGATGTTATCAAACATTCAGGAATAGAGGCAGAAACTCTTGAGGAGCTTAACAGAAAGAATCAAGAGTATTTGTTGAGTTCTGGAAATTACACTAAAGACTTTGAAGGAGATTTGAAGAATATTGAGGGAAATGTTTCATCAGAAGAAAAAATAAGCTTGCTCACAGCCCTGCTTGACAGGGTTTTTTACAGCAATCAAAAAGCGCATGTTTATTATTTGAGAGGGAAGGAGTATGGGGAGGTTGTAATAGACTTGTATGAAAAATGGAAGATACAACAAGAAGCAGATAAAAGAATAAAAGAGATCATGTCTTCAGCAATAATAACTCCTCCTGGTCAGATTGAGGAAATGAAAAACTATTTAGGAGATAAAGGAATAGACACAAGTAGGATGTTAGAGGCCCAGATAAAAGAGACATATGAAGGAGAAAAGGAGAAGGAGAGGCTTTTGGAAGAAGAATATGTGCTTTTTGAGCTTGATGAGGGGGTAGTTCTTCGTATTGGAGGGGATGACCTCAAATATTTTTATAAAAGTGATTCTTGGTATTTTTATAAAGATCAAAACTCGATAATTAATACTAAGGATATTTTTGTTTATATTAATGAAGAAAATCCCCCCTATGAAGATTCTTCTGTTGGTTCAAGTGGCATTCCAGCTTTTGTTGCCATTTTCGAAAGTTTGTCAAAAGAGAATCAAGATTTTATTTTGAGTTTGGCAGAAAAGGATTATAAACAAGGAATAGTGACTTTGATAAAGAGAGCAGATCAGAATAAAGATTCTCCTATACGGATAAAAACAGACTATGTTGATTATCTAGCGGGGGTATTCATTCTAAAGAATTTAGCAGATGACAATATGAATTTTGAGACACTTTATCTAAAATTTGAAAATGGAAAATGGAAATGGTCTCCTACAGATAAGGATGACTATAAAAGTATTTCAGAGATAAGCATCAATAGTATTAGATTTACAGAACTTACCCGTTCTACTTTAGAATCTTTGAATGACAAGAATTATGAAGAAGGAGCAGAAATTATCTTTGGAATAAATTTACTGAAATATTTGATTACGCAACAACAAAGGGCTGCCGGAAAAACAAAATGTGAGGATTGCGGGTCAAATC
>CAZFNY010000095.1:0-3308 GCA_964520275.1 Candidatus Woesearchaeota archaeon
AACCATCAATGCAACTGATTTAAGCAATTCTTCATCTTACATAACCTTTAACTTGACAGTATATGCCATAAACCATGATCCTGTGATAAGCACACTTTCTAATCAAACTTCAGCTGTGAACAGAACTTTTTATTATAATATAAATGTGACTGATACAGAAGATGGAAATGACACTTCTGGAGTCAATACTAATTTTACTTTTTCTTATTCTTTTTTAAATGGAACTGATTTTATTAATTCCAACCAAACTATCTTTAATACTAGTATGGGGATTTTGAATCTGACTTTCAATTCTACACAATCTGGAAGCTATAGGTTGAATATCACAGTGAATGATTCAACAGGACTTATAGATTCAGATAGCTTTTGGCTATTTGTTTATGGGGCACCTAATGTAAGTTATCCTTTATCTGGATCTGTGTTTAATCTGACTGAAAATGTGACATCTACCTTAAATTTTACAGTTAATCATTCTGTTGGAGACAATTTGACATATGCTTTTTATATTGATGGACTTTCTTATGATGGAAGTAATCTTAGCTACAGTTCTCTTATCTTGAGAAATAGCACAAATTATTATGGGAATGGTACAAGCTACAATTGGACATTTGCTCCAAATATGACAGACCAAACCTATAATTTATTAAAAAATCTAACTTTAGTTGTTTATTCTAATTCAAGCAGTTTGGTTAATGCTTCTGAGATTAATACTACAATTAATTTTAAACTGAATATTACAAATGCGAATTCTCCGATAACTTTTAGCGGGCATATTGCTGACTTGGGGCCAACAGCTTACGGAACTCCAATAACTCTTGATTTGTCGCCTTATTTTTCAGATGTTGACTATTCTGATTCTTATTATGCACAGACAGTTACATTTACAGTAAATAGCAATACCTCTTCAATTACCTCAAGTGTTTCTTCTGCATGGCTGGCGACTTTTTCTGCTACTAGTGCAATTACAGGACTGATAAGTTTGACAGGCAGTGATGGAAGCTCTAGTGCCACAAGCAATTCTTTTGTTGTTGAATTTGTTGCTCCTACAATAGTATCTTCTTCTACAAGTACTGGAGGCGGAGGAACAACAGAAGTTCCTGTATCATTGAAAATAATTATGCCTGATCCAACATCTGCATATAAAAAAGATAGGATAGAGCTTCCTATTACTTTAGAGAATGATGGCAGTGTAGTGCTTAATGATATCACCTTGAATGGCAGTGTTGCTAAAGATGGTTCTTTAATAGGGGGTATTAATATTTCTTTTAGCCAGGATAAATTCTCCCGCCTTGCGGTTGGAGAGAAACAGAACCTGACCATGTTTATTGATATCAATACTCAGGAAGAAGGGAATTTTGAAATAAATGTTATGGCAAAGGTAAGTTCTCCCAGCTATACTGACTGGGGGAAAATGTTCTTGACTATTAAGGAAGGGGAAAACATAATGGAAAAAATTCTCTTTACCGAGGAGTTTATAGTTGAAAATCCAGAATGCCTGGAATTAACAGAGCTTATCAATGAGGCAAAGGAGTATTTTAAGCTTGGAAATGAGGAGATGGCTATTGAAAAATCAGGGGAGGCTTTGCAGGCGTGCAGAGATGCAATTGCACAGGCAGGAAAACCAAAAATCAAGCAGATTATTGAAAATAAGCTTTATAGGTATCTAATAATCTCAACATTAGGATTATTTTTAATTGGGATTGCTTTTTATTCTTATAAGAGAATTAATCTTAAAAGAAGAAGAGGATCTTTTTTACAGGAAAGTATAAAAAACAAAAAATACTTAGATTTAAGCAGTAATAAATAAAAAAGAGAAAAATGGCAGACGAAAAAAGAGAGGAGATAGAGAAGTGGCTTTTGCAGGTTCTTGAGAAAGGCTATTCTAACGAAGAAGTAAAGGGTATGCTTGCAAACAACGGATATGATGAAGAAGGCATCAAGACAGTTTTATCTCTGAAAGCAGAGCTGAAAAAGAAATATAAGTCCAGATTTCCGGATAAAGAAGAGAAACCGCGTTTGGAAAATATTCCTCCAGAAATAAAAGAAGCTTATCAGCTTATCTCAAAGACAAGAGATGAAGTCAGCAAGGTTGTTGTCGGGCAGATAGATGTCATTGATGCGTTCATATGCGCTCTGCTTTGTGACGGCCATGTTTTATTAGAAGGTGTTCCTGGAATAGCAAAGACACTCCTGATAAAGACTTTGGCAGAAGCTTCTGGGTGCTCTTCAAAAAGAATTCAGTTCACAGTTGATTTATTACCAAGCGATATTTTGGGTATAACAACATATACTCCTGGAAAGGGGTTTGAGACAATTAAAGGGCCTGTTTTTGCTAATTTTATTATTGCTGATGAGATAAACAGAAGCCCTCCTAAAACACAGTCTGCTATGATTGAGGCCATGCAGGAGAAACAGGTAACTATCGCTAAGGAGACTTATCCTCTTCCAAAGCCGTTTTTTGTCATGGCAAACAATAATCCCCTGGAATCAAGCGGAGTCTATAATCTTCCTGAGGCTCAGATTGATAGATTTTTGTTCAAGGCTTTAATAGGGTATCCTAATAAAGATGAAGAAATAAAGATCATGGAGAATAACATGACTCTTAAGAGCTTTGAGAGCTTTAATGTCCAGCCAATTTTGTCAGACAAGAAGATTATTGAGATGCAGATATTGACAAAGAATATTTTTATGGATCAGAAGGTGAAGGAGTATATTGTCAAGATTATTGAAAAGACGAGGAAAAAAGATTTTGGTCATGGTGAATATATTGAATGGGGGGGTTCTCCAAGGGCGAGTATTGGATTGTTTATTGCTTCCAAAGCAAGGGCTTTGATGAGCGGAAGAAACTATGTTGTTCCGCAGGATATTAAGGATGTTGCTCATCTTGTCTTAAGGCACAGAATAATCTTGAATTACAAGGCAAGGGCAGAAGGAATAACCTCTGACAAAATAATCGACGAAATCTTGGGCATGGTTAATGTGTGAGAAGTTTTAAGTATATTTCTCTTAAAATAATTATAGGAAGAAGAACGTAAATTTTCACAATAAAAAAGAGGGATTTTAACATGGATTAATGTGATTTCCGATTATTTCATTATTTATTACCTTATACTGGATAGTTGAACATGCAGTTTCATTATGATAAGGGAAACCAAAAGAAAAGGTATTTCCTGTAGGAAAACTTCTAATATATTCTAATGAATCACAAACATAATAAGAAACTTCATAATCATATTCATTATTTTTTTTAACTATTAAAGTTCCCGCAAGAAATCTGTCTGCTTTAGCTGACAGATGAATTGCGTCTG